>JAWOFY010000328.1:0-4384 GCA_046497285.1 Candidatus Hydrogenedentota bacterium | reverse complement strand
CCAAGACCTTGGCGTGCTCCACGGTGTACTGCGGAATCGCCCATGGATAGCGATAAATGCGGTACAGACCGGGGTCGCCTTCAATCGCCAGGAGCGAATGCAGGTCCTCGCGGACGATGTCCAACAGCTCCCGGTCGCTCAACTGCGCCGCTTCGGGATCACCGTATCCGCCAATCATCGTGCGCAACAGCACCCAGTCCTCCGGCGCCTGTTCCGGAAACAGGGTGGAGGTCCAGATACAGCCCAGAATGCGTTCGCCCTGGTTGCGGGGCACTAGGAAACCAAAGCCATCCAAGGGGTGCGCCACGTCTTCCCGCGGGTACGCCGTGCAAACCACAGTAAGCGCGGCATACGGCGTCTGACCAAGGGCCGACGCGGTCGCGCCGTCCAGCCCCTGGAGGAACTCCGCCGCGGCATGGGCCGGCGCCGCCACTATGAGATACCGGGACTCCACCGCGTCTCCGCCAGTGGTGTGAATCCGAAAGCCGCCGCCCGGCGCGGGCTCGACGCCCGTAACCTCGCAGCCCGTGCGCACGCTTTCCCCGAGGCGTTCGGCCGCCCGCTCGGGCAACGTCCCTATTCCGCCTTTCAATGTGGTCAAAACGCCGCCCGGCCCCATCGGGGATCCCTTCTTGCCGGAGGCGTTCCGCCGGCGGGCGAGCATGGCCTTCATCAAACCGCCGTGCTCCCGTTCCATGGCCCGCATGCGCGGAAAGCAATGCTCGAGGGAAAGGATGCGGGCATCGCCCCCAAACACACCGCTTACCATGGGGCCGACAAGCATCTCCGCCGCCTCGGGCCCTATGCGCCGGGCCGCGAACTCGTGAATGGTCTCGGGCGTTCCTTCCTCCGGCGGAGGCGGCGCGAAGGGCTCCTTGAGCAGGCGCAACCGGCCGCGCACGCTCAGCAAGGGCGAGAAAAGGAAGGCCGGAGGCGGTTTCACTTCCATCAGCCGCTCGTTCTTTAGGATGAAGCGGCGTGCGGCGGCTGTGTTGGCCCGCACCAGCTCGTTCGAAAGCCCCAGGGCCTCGATCCATTCCAACATCCGGGGCTCGCGATCGAGAAAACCGTTGGGCCCGCAATCGAAGACAAACCCCTCGCTTCTTTCGGTCTCCACCGTGCCGCCGGGTCTGTCCGAGGCTTCCAGGACCAGGACCTCGTCCTGGCCAAAACGTTGCGCCGCGTAAAACCCCGCGCAGAGCCCCGTTATTCCACCGCCTACGATTGCCACGGTTGTCTGTTGGGTCATGATAATAAGGACTCCGCTTTGGTTCCGAGAAAGTTGACGTTTACCAGTTTGATTATCCAGCTCCGGCCGCTGGCGATTTCCGTAGCGTCAACATCGAATCCGCGCCCGGCGGAGCAATTCATCGCACCTTTGTCTTTGACAATGATATAAACTCCGCCGTATCGTGGCTGCACATGACCGTGATTTCGTCTTTATGGCGTAACGCCAATTCCCTCACCTTGCTTTTGGTGCGCATGGCCATTTCAAAGTCCATATGGGCCAGACGTTGGAACAAGCCTACCAGAAAAGGCGTCCGAGGGGATTCGTCGAGCTGTTTGCGATCATAATAGCTATCCCCTGCATGCAGGAGCCACCGCTCCCCCGTGTGAATCGCCACGCCGCAGTGCCCCCGCGTATGCCCGGGCAGAGGGATCAGCCCGATTTCAGGCGGAAGCCCCTTCAAATTCCAGATGGCGTCCAACCCGAACCACGATCCTTTCTCGTCTTCTTCGTATACCACCCATTTCGGCGCATGCGCCCAGTGCGGTTTTCGGTATCGCACGCTTTCTTTATGGGTTTTCGGTTTCATCGCGGCTTCAAGTTCCGGTCTCCATACATGAACCGCCGCATTCGGAAAATCGGGAAGCCCGCCGGCATGATCGAGGTCCAGGTGGGTCATCACGATGTGCCGCACATCATTGGCCCGAAAGCCACGCCGCTCAATCTGCTTCAACGCCGTCTCGGTTTCATCCAGGCGTGGCCGGTTTAGAATACGCATGGGACCCAATCTGTTGGGAAACTTTACGTCATCCATCCCCATCCCCGTATCCACCAATATCAGGCCCCGCTCCGTTTCCAAGAGAAGCACGTGGGTTACAACCCTGCACGGGGTTCGCTCGTTGAAGAAACGCCCAACCCTGGGCCGGTTTGTGCAGCAATTGAGGTGGTGAATCGAAACGATCGGGCCGTTGTTCACGAACCCTCCCTTTCATCAACTCCTGTCATTTCCGGGATACCGTGCGGCAGGAACCCCGGCTTCCCGGCGCCCTCCGCGCAAAGACGACCTTCAACCGATCCCCGAGAAGGAGCAAATGCGCTTCAACATGCGCAACCTTATCCATCATAAACATCGCGCGAGCGCCTAGATATTCATTCTCCCGGCGCTCCCGGATTACACGGCATAGGTCTCGCCTTCCATGGGAGTCATTTTCCGGCGATCGGGAAACCCCCTATGGGCTGAGAGACCAACAACCCATCAGCCCTGAGCAACGCCCAGGGGAACCGAATCGCCGCCCTCCCCTTAGTCCTGCAAACGGCGTGACAAGAGACAAAAGCCGCCATGGCGTTGTTTCGCCTTTACAGGGGTTGGAGTTTTTGGCCCCCCTTTTCCTTGGGCGTTGCCCAGGATTGTCCTATTCGCGCCTTTCAGGCTGCCTTCCACCGCTTTTAGGTCCCAAAAGGATGCCCCCCACCGTTACTTTGGCTCGTAAGGAGATCTTTCTCGCGGCGCGCCGCCACACAGACGCTTGCGGATGACAAGGAACCGGCCTACGCCTATCGCCAACAGCGCTACGCCCGCCACCAAAAAGACAGCCGCCAGCATGTAGAACGCCCAAGTAGCGAACAAATGAAGCAGCGTTCCGCCGACCGCAAGGAACGTCAGCGCCGTGCGGACGTACGCGAGGAAGGTGCGCTCGTTTGCCAGAACGGTCCGCTCAATCGCCAGATGGTCCCGCAATATCAAGCCGTTCTCGCCAGAAGGTTCGCTTGACGCTTCTTTGCTCATTTTCGGTTTCTCTCTTTCCGCCATGCGGGGATAGAAGGATAGCATGTGAGGGAGACGCCGCGCACCGGCCGGGATCTGGATGTGTCAAGAGAGATACAATTTGCGTTGATTAAAGTTAAGGGCACACTTAATCTGGCTCCTGTAGGTTTTTGCCTGACACCGCCTTAAAAGGAGCGTCCACGTGAAAAGCCGCTTGGGGTCCAGCCCCGTTAAAGTGAGCCAGTTACTGCTGGATGGCAAGGAAGAAGGACTCATCTACCAAACCTTTCGCTTGGGCCCCTGAGAGTTTCCCGTGCTACCTCTTCGACTTCGAATGGACCTTATCGAACAGCACACCCTGGTGGACCCGGATCACATACGGCTGGGGCTTGGCTGGACGCATCTCGAAATCGCCCTCAACGCGGACAGATCCTCATGAGGCTCCGCTTCTCTTCAGGTGCGCCGCGTGGCCGCCCGGCCCTACACGAGCCGGGGATTGAGTGCGCGAAGATCCTCATCCGTATAGCCTTCTTGGCGGGCAGGGTGGATGATGTCGGCTTCAATATCAGGCACATAATAGTCGAGGTAACTCCCGTGGCCTTCGAGGGTGTACGCCCCGGCGCCGCCGGGAATGAGCATGGCCTTGCCGGGCGACACAGTTAGCGACGCTCCCTCGGCGGAGACCATGAGCTTACCACTGAGCGCAAGGAGAATGTGGAACGAGCTGCCTCCAGTGGTGCGGGGCATGGCTCCCGTGAGATCCACGCGCTCCGCGGCGAAGTAAGGGCAGGCCGCGTGGACTTGGCGTTCCCCGCCCTCCGCCTGCAAGGTCACCGGCTGGACAAGGCCGGGATGTTCCTCGCCGAAGTGAATCGCTTCCCTTGCCTTGTCGATGTGCAGTTCCCGGGGCGCGCCGTCGGCTTGCACCCGCCCCCAGTCGTAGAGGCGATACGTAACGTCGCTGTTCTGCTGAATCTCGGCGAGCACCAGCCCCGCGCCGATGGCGTGTACGGTCCCCGCAGGCAGAAAGGCCGAGTCTCCAGGCTTCACGTCAACATGCCGCAAGGCGCGCTCCAAGGCCGGGCCATCCGAGACAAGGCCCTCCAGTTGCTCCGCCGTTACCGCGGGATCCAGTCCGCAGATGAGTTCGCTGCCGGGCTCCGCATGAAGTACGTGCCACATCTCGGTCTTGCCTACGTCGGGCTCTCCCAAGCGTTTGGCGCATTCATCATCGGGATGAACCTGGACCGAGAGCACGTCCTGGGCGTCAAGCAGTTTGAGCAACAAGGGAAAGCGGCCGTGAACCGTAAGTTGGGCGTGAGATCCAAGGATGTAGCGGGGGTCCTCCTCCAAGAGCGACCGGAGGGTGGCTCCTTTCTGGGGGCCGTCCA
>JAWOFY010000286.1:0-3933 GCA_046497285.1 Candidatus Hydrogenedentota bacterium | reverse complement strand
CTTTGGTATTGACATGTTGGTGTATCAGGCCGTGTTGCAATTCGAGCGTTGGACGGGGTTCGATGCTCCCGCGGATGTGATGAAGAAGAGCGCGTACGACGCCTTGGGATGGGAGGCGCCGTGAATCTGGTTCTCATTGGGTACCGGGGCACGGGAAAGTCGGTCGTAGCGGCGCACGTGGCCAAGGCCATGCGAAAGCGGGTTATCTCCACGGACGCTGAAGTAGAGGCGCGCGTGGGCCAAAGCATAGCCGACTACGTGGCGGATGCGGGCTGGTCGGCGTTTCGTGATGTGGAGACGGAAGTGATTTGTTGGGCGGCGGCACAGGAGGGTTTAGTGATCGACACGGGCGGCGGCGCGCCGGAACGCGAAGAGAATGTGGCGGCTTTGCGCGAGAATGGTGTGGTTATTTGGCTAACCGCCTCGGAGGAGACCATCGCGCGGCGCATTAGGAACGCGGCCAATCGCCCCTCGCTTACGGGCCAAGGGTCATTTCTCGACGAGATTGGCGCGGTGCTTGCCCGGCGCAATCCGCTCTACGCCGCTGCCGCGGATTACAGCGTCGTCACGGATGAAAGGACGCCAGCGGAGGTGGCGCGGGCGGTGCTTGAGATGGCCGGAGAGACGCGATAAGGCGCTTCGCCACAGCCCTTTGTCCCCGCCCTTGAAAAGGACGGCCCGCGATAAAAGCGCCAAGCGCGCGATGGCGGTTTGAGGCGCGTGTTGGAAACGGACAGCGTGACCGTGCTAGTTTTGACTTTGTCAGGAAATGCGAACATGGTCGTATTTTCGCAAGCGAGAACGTAAGTTGACGCCAACATGTAGTATGGAGGGAGTAGAGATGACGAAGTTTCTTTTACAAGCCTTGACCGTGATTGCGGCCGTGGCGCTGGTGGCGGGGCCCGTTGGAGCCGAGACCGAAGAAGGGGACCGCCCTCACGTGGTGTTTGTTACGGGCGATGAGGAATACCGTTCGGAAGAGAGCATGCCTATGCTGGCGCAGATCCTTAACGTGCATCATGGTTTTGAAGTGAGCGTTTGTTACGCGCTGACCGACGGCGTGATCGACCCTAACCAGACCGAGAATATTGAAGGGCTAGAGGTCTTGGAGGACGCCGACATGATGGTCATGTTCACCCGTTTTCGGCAGCTACCCGATGACCAGCTTCAATACATCGTGGATTTCGCCGAATCTGGGCGTCCGATGGCGGGATTCCGCACCGCAACCCACGCGTTTCGATATGGGGAGGATCACCCTAATCAACACATGGATAGCGAATGGCCCCACGAGGTCTTTGGTTTGCCTTGGATCAGCCATCACGGCCACGAGAATTCCACCGACGTCTTCCTTGAGGAGGATCGCGAAGACCATCCCATTTTGAATGGCGTCGAGCCGTTTCACGCGCGGAGTTGGCTCTACCATTCCGCGGGGCACTTGCACGAGAACGCGGAGCCGTTACTCTACGGCCGCGCTGTCGAGGGGGCCGAGGCCGGTGGAGAACACTTCAGCGATCCCCATGCGATCGCCTGGACCCACACCTATGAGGGCGAGGAAGGCGAGAGCCGCGTCTTCTTTACCACCCTGGGCCATCCCTTTGACTTTTTCAACGAGTCTATGCGCAAGGTGGCCATCAATGGCATTTTCTGGGCGTTGGGCATGGAAGACGAGATTCCCCCTGAGGGCTTGAAGGTGGATTTCGTGCATGAGTACGACCCCAACGATGCTGGCTTTGGAGATGAGTATAAGCCGGACATGCGGCCTGAAGATATTCCTTTGGGCGAGTAAGCATCAAGAAGAGTCGAGAAAGAGATTCTGATCGTGCGCGGGACATGGCCTTCGTTGGCGGCCATGTCCCGCCTTTGCGTTTGGTCTCGAGGGATAGTCGGCGGCCGGCTCAATTGCATTGAAAACATGGACCACTTGCGACAGGGTGTACTATAATCAATCTTAGGTTGCGTGATTCTGAAATGGGATCGCTCCACCTTAAACGAGGAAGCACCGCGCCTCCGCAGTGGGGGAGCGCGATATTCCCCAAAGCCGCAATGAATGGAAAGTCAGGAGGACAGGACACATGACGAACGACACGCCTGAAGACGGAAGCGGGAAGCGCGTGGTGAAAGGTAGTGTGGAATCGGCCGCGGGAAGCCCCTGCTTCGCGCGGCGGCGGTTTCTTCTGACGGCTGGCGCGGGTTTGGGATTGAGCCTGGCCAGCAGGACGGCCGCGGGCGAAGACAATCCCGAACAGCCGGCGGAGGGTTTCGAGATCTATGACGAGACCACGCAGATCGAACTTGAAGAAGATGCCGAGGCGATACTTGAAAAAGCCCACGAGCTTGGCGCTCAGCATCATCGACAGCATGGGGGCTGTGCGCGCTGTACCGTGAGAACCCTTCAAGAAACGCTGGACATGGTCCCCGATCACCCCGGTCTCTTTCGGGCCGCCACCTGCCTTGATGCGGGGGCGGCGCCTGGTTCCGAACTGAGTTGTGGGTGTTTTACGGGGGCGGGGATTGTGATTGGGTATATCTGTGGCGGTGAAAACTTTGCGAGCCGGGATTTAGCCCATAACCTTATTCAGAAGCTGGCCGTGCGCTACCAAGACCGTTGGGGGACTGTCCTGTGCCGGGACGCCCGGGAGCATGGCGATTGCAGCGATTTGGTAGGGCTCACCTCCCGATGGACGTCGGAGATTTTGTTGGAACAGTTTAGTGATTACACGCCGAGTTAACCCGAGACGAGTGACCACAGGGGAGGGTTTCCGCTCCCCCCAACGAATAACGGATAAGGATGCAGTCACATGACAAAAGACCATGAACGGACAGAGAGCCATAGCGGCGGGGTGACACGGCGCCAGTTCTTGAGCCGGGCAAGCATGAGTGCTGTGGGCGCCGGGCTGCTCGCGCAAGCGGGATGGCCCCGCATGAAGGCGGAAGCCGCCACCCAATCGTTGCCCACCCGCGTGCTGGGACGCACGGGTGAAGAAGTTTCCATCTTGGGCTTGGGCACGGCGCCCGTTGGAGAAGGACCGCCGGATATCGATCAGGCCATCAACGTTTTTTCCGCCGCCATGGATCGCGGTGTGAATTACATTGACACGGCTCGCATCTATGGCAACGCGGAAGAAGCCTTGGGGCATATCATTCCCGATCGGCGCAACGAGCTGTTCCTTGTGACGAAGTGCTGGACCGAGACGGCCGAGGGCGCGGAAGAGTCGCTGGATGAATCCCTGAGGTTATTGAATACCGACTACGTGGACCTTTGCCATATCCATCATATCGGCGGTAAAAACATCGATCGGGTCTTGGCTGATGACGGGATTCTGCAGTATCTGGTGAAGCAGAAAGAGGCCGGCAAGATTCGGTTCATTGGTCTTTCCGGTCATGCGCGGAGTTCGCGTTTCCTCCAAATGCTTGAGACGAACGAAATCGACGTGGTCATGACGGTGTTGAATTTCGCCGACCGCAATATCTACGAGTTCGAGAGCGAAGTGTTGCCCGCCTGCCGGGAACGCGATGTGGGCGTGGTGGCGATGAAAGCTTTGGCGGGTATTCGGGGTGGTTTTCCTTATCACTCCAGAGGCTATGTGGGATGCGCCACCCATCCCGACTATCTGTCGCGGGCTTTGGGCTATGCCCTTGATTTGGAGGGCGTGGCGAGCGCGGTGGTCGGTCCCTACAACGTGGAGCAAGCCATCGACAACGTGGAGATGGCCCTCGCGTATGAAGGGCTTTCCGATACAGAGCGGGAGGAGATCCTTGAGTATGGGGAGAAGCTCGCCGAAGAGCTTGGTCCGCGTTACGGGGAAGTGACCTGAAAGAACTCGTCCGCCCTGTCTTCCGCCGGTTCACACGAAACTTGGGCGGCCAGGGAAAAGGAGTATTCATGCGTCGTAGGACATTCCTGTTGGGGGCCTCCGGTATTCCCGCCGCCTT
>JAWOFY010000203.1:0-3016 GCA_046497285.1 Candidatus Hydrogenedentota bacterium | reverse complement strand
GCGGATCGTTGCCCGCTTGGGTCCAATCCTGGGCAGTGGCGATACCGCGGCCAAAGGATAGCTTCCCGTCGTGCATAATGACAACTTCAAACCCCGCCGAACCCAAGTTCGCCAAGGCGTACCGGCCGGTTTCTTCGTTGCTGCCCGCCGCACGCGCCGCCGAAGCCAGACAGGCGGTGCTAACGAAAACGCCGGCTGGTTCAAGGCCGGCTTCTTGAAGCCGCTTCACATGCTGTTCCACGACGTCATGGTGAGCCAAAACCGCCAATACGCGGGAATGCCCATCAGGTTGGGCTTCGAGCATTACGCAATCCAGCACGATCTCCGTCCGCCGGTAGGGCACATACTCTTCCGCGCTGTACTCAACCATCCGGAGGATTTCATCCTTCGATTGGGATGGCATCGTCAGTATCCGCGTCGTCATTTCGTGACGCGGCAGTATCGTGTATACCTCACCGCCCTGGAGACCGTGCTCTTGGACGAATTCGCGCAACGCCTTGGCCAACTCCCCGGTTTCAGCTGGCCAGTCGCCCCGCTGGCGCCAGAAGCCCGCGATTTCCAGCTTCTCTCCGCTATTGCGGCGCACTTTCAGTGCGGATATCAGATGCTGGTCGAACTGAAGTACGTAGAAGTATGTCGAGCTACGCGCCACCGTAATCCTCCCGCCATTCCAGGACTCTTGTATCTTCATCCCTAATTTCAACAACAGCCACGCTCTTCGCCTGAATCGTCCCACGGCGCTGGCTGGCGACACCTGTAACACTAAAAGTGGAGGAGTCTACCCTGCCATATCTTTCAATCGCGGCCCTTTTATCAACACTCAGATTCAAATCATCCAAGAAATTGGCGATGTTGCCCATCCCCTGCCCTGTCCCGGCCTGTTCGCCTTCTTCGTCACGTCCCATGGCGGCGAGGAGGAGTTCGACGTCACTGCTCTCCAATTCAGGGATCGCCTCCAACACCCCAGCAGACGCCGTGTTGATATTAATCCGCCCATCACTGCCCCACACGGTTAGCAAATCTTGCAATCCAGGCCGATCCTCCGTGCCTTCCCAATAACGGTCGTCCACGCCGTCCAGATTTCTTATCTCTTCAATCGACATAAACGCCCGCTGACGGCGCCCGGTTGACTCGCGCCGAGATATGATCTCCCCGGCCGCCCTAAAGCCCAGACCTTCCAAATTCTCGAGCACATCCCGAGCAGCATGGTTGACGGAAATCAACCCCTCTTCGTCCCGGATCCGGTACTCGCATATTTCATCTTCCACCTCATACTCGCCATCCAGTAGGAAGCTCTCCTCCTCAATGAGATCCGGCGGATTCTTCCAGCGTTGATCAAAACTTGTCCGCCCGCTTAGCCCCATCAGACGATCCAAGGCGGCCTTATTTCGAAGTTCAACCATTCCTCGTTGAACAGCCCCGCGCGCCATGTATTGAGCCTGGAGCCGGTCCATGTTATGCGCCGCCACACGCCGCTCAAGCATGGCGCGGTGACTAAAACCTAACACGATAATCATAAGCAGGGCCACTACCCAAACGACGGAAATCAGAACAAAACCTTTGGAATCCGTTTTCATAACCGGCTTCCTCCTCCCAGCGGTCCCTGCCGGGCATCTCCGTCAAGCTCCGTCGTCGGTCCCTGAAAGGCCACCATCGTGGCGAACGTGTTGGTGGTTTCATTCTCCTCGTCCACAAGGCTCAATTCGATCCGCATTCCTTGAGGCAATCCCCACCCCTCGCGATTCTCCTCGAAGACAAGCAGGCCATTTTCCATTTCTTGACTGTCGCCAAGGGGTTCCTCACCTTCCGGCGGCTGCCAGTAATAGCGAAACGAAAGGTCTTCGACGCCATGGGCCAAATCGAAACTCCGGGTGCGGCCCAGCCGGACCCGGCTGCGGCTAATGCTGTCCTCTTCGGGATCCTCGAGAGGTATGGGGGCTTCCAAAAACGCCTCTTCCCGTTCCAGGCGCTCTCCGGCCTCGTCCGGTTCGGAGCGAAGGCGGTACCGCACCCACATCAACCGTAGCCCGCCTCCTTCTTCCACATCCATGGATCGCCCGACCGTGAAAAACTCCACACTGTCTCGGCTTCCTTCAAACAAATGGCCTGCGCCGCTTACCGTGCTTTGTAGCTCTCGCGTCAAAAGGGTCATACTGATGCGCGCGTCATGATGGGCATGCAAGTTGGCTTCACTGGCGCGCCATGTGCGTGTCATGCCATGAAGCGCAGTATATACCGCAGTCATGACGATGGCCATCATGGTCGTCGCGACAAGCAGCTCCGCGAGCGTAAAGCCGCTCTTCGCTTGTCTTTCACCTCGCCCCCAGAATGCGCCCGCCATGGGAACTTCTCCTTATCAAAATTCTACCTGTATGTCTTCTTCTTCGGGAGGAGGAAGCCGGTCTGGGCTCACCAGGGTTTCCACCACGTAAGAAAACTCCTGCCCTAAGCGCGTCCAGTAAATTTCCACCCGCACCTTGCCCAAATAGGACACAGGCAGCTCGAACTCTTCCCCCGCTACCTCAGGATCCAAGGAACGCGCCCAGCCTGCGTCGGGCCCCATCTCAGGAGGTTCGAGCTCCACCCGCGATACCTCGTATGCCCATACAAAACGGGAGAACCTTCCCCCGTACTCTCCGGACTGTGACCCTGTCTCCAGCTCGGGCCGCAAATCAAGCTGCCCCATTAGTTCCTCGGCCAAAAACCGGGCGTATGTAAAGTCCTCGGCATGGGCGCGGGTCAGGGCGGCCTGGCGCATAGCGCCGTGAAGAGACACGATGGTAATGCTTAGCAGCGCCATCGCCGTGACGGTTTCCACAAGCAAATACCCCCGTTTATCACGAAAAACGTTCATGAACGGGGATCCTCCACCTCCACCCGGCCCATGCGCCCCAGGATTTCGATGCGGAAGGGCTGGGCGCGGGATTCGATTTGCTCAATTTCCAGGCTTGCCACGTCACTTGTGCCGGCGGGATGAAACGTAATGAAGTAGAGGCGATCCGTCGTTGACTCCCGT
>JAWOFY010000086.1:0-7019 GCA_046497285.1 Candidatus Hydrogenedentota bacterium | reverse complement strand
GGTCGGCGAAGGGGCAAGCCGTTCCGGGACGGGCCTGGTCACGCTAGGCGTTCCCGCGTCTTTGGCGCAGGCCATGGCGGCGGACTTGCTTGACATTATGTATCATCCCTTGCCCGCCACGGAGGAAGGAACCCTTGCTCATGCGGCGCTGGAACCGGCCCAGGCCTTCGCGCGGGACAAAAACGCCGTTGTGTTGGGGCCGGGGCTGACGCAGCACCCGAGCGCCCGCGCCTTCGTGCATGACTTCGTGGCGGCCTGCGAGCAGCCCCTCGTCGTCGACGCGGACGGCCTGAACAATCTAGCGGGGAATACCGCCGTCTTGGAAGGGCGTTCTGTACCGGCGGTCCTCACGCCGCATCCCGGCGAAATGGCCCGGTTGATGGGGATGGACACGCGCGCCGTGCAGCAGGATCGCCCTGGCGTTGCACAACGCTTCGCGGATACGTATAACAGTGTGGTGGTTTTAAAAGGATATGAGACGGTGGTGGCGGCTCCGGAGCGGGAGTGCGCCGTCAATTCAACGGGGAATGCGGGGCTCGCCAAAGGCGGCGCGGGGGACGTGTTGGGGGGGCTTATTGGAGGACTGTTGGCCCAGGGCATGAAGCCGTTCGGCGCGGCGCGGCTTGGGGTGTTTATTCATGGCCTAGCGGGCGATGAGGCGGCGAACCAGCACACGCAACGCGGGATGACGGTGCGCGACGTGCTCGCCGCATTGCCTCAAGCATGGAAACGCGTCGAACAAAAGGGGACTCATTGAAACGCGTTGAAGATATTGGCGAGTTTAAGCTCATCGAGCGGTTAGCCCGCTATCTTCCCAGTACACCCACCGTGGTGGAAGGGATTGGAGACGACTGCGCCGTTGTGCGCCTCTTCGGGCGCCAGCTCATGATCACGTCCGACCTATCGGTGGAGAATACGCATTTCCAGTGCAACTATGCTAACCCAGAGGAAATCGGCTGGAAGGTGGCGGCGTCGAGTTTGAGCGACATCGCGGCGATGGGGGGGACGCCTTTGTTTGCGCTCACCTCGCTGTCGTGTCCTCGTGACACTTCAGTATCTTTTCTAGAACAAATGTATCAGGGAATCAGCAATCTGCTTTCCCGCTATGGCGTGGTCGTTATTGGCGGCGACACCACGCGCTCGGCAGAGCTCCTCAGCATCGACATCACAGTGCTTGGCGAGGTCTCGGGCAACCGCTTTCTGCGCCGCCGGGGAGCACAGATTGGGGATTTGCTGACCGTGACGGGAATGCTGGGCGATTCCGCCGCCGGTCTCGATGCCCTGCGCCACGCACGCGATGCCCATCAATTGAAACAGGCGCACTTGCGGCCTAGACCGCGTATCCTTGAAGGGCTTTGGTTGAGTGGCAGGCCGCAAGTCCACGCCATGCTGGATATAAGCGATGGCCTCGTTCAAGACGCCGCCCATCTGGCGAAACCGGGCCGCTTGGGCGTCAACGTAGATCCCAGCCGGTTGCCTTTGTCAGACCCCTTAAAGGAGTACTGCGAACGTTGGGGCCTGGATCCCATCGAGACCGCCTTAAGGGGGGGCGAGGATTACGAGCTGCTGTTCGCCACCGATTCGGGGGAATGCACCCAGATCATGCACGCTTTTCGCCAGGAATTTCGGACCCCCATAACCGTCATTGGGGAGTTTACCGACGCGTGGACTGGCGTCCGTATACAGGGCGAGAAGCGTGAGAGCGGGGGCTACGATCACTTCGTCCCCCCTCCCGAGGATCGGCCTGACGCCGAGGGATGACAGAACCAGCCGGGTCTCATGTACGAGCTAATATTTCAGGTATGGCCTTACATCACCGCCTTGGTGACGCTTCTAATGATGGTGGGCACGGCGGGACACGCCATTCTTCACAAAGAAGATACACGGGCGGCGGTGGGGTGGGTAGGCGTTATCTGGCTCGCGCCCCTTATCGGCTCCATCGTCTACGTGCTGCTGGGCATCAACCGCATTAGCCGCCGGGCCGTCATATTGCGCGGTACGGAGCCTCCGTTTTACACTTCACAATCCGCCAATTTCGCGTGTTCCCGGCAAGATCTCCTGGACACCCTTCCCGCCAGCAAGGATCACGTCGCCGCCATTCAGTCGCTCGTGGGCAAGCTGACCTCGCGTCCACTGGTTCACGGGAATCGTCTCACTCCGCTGCAAAACGGCGACGCCGCCTACCCGGAAATGCTGGCCGCCATCGAGGGAGCGCAAGAATCGATCAATCTGATGACTTTCATCCTCGACAATGACGCGACGGGACGGAAGTTTGGGGAAGCCATGTGGCGCGCGATGCGGCGCGGGGTGGAGGTGCGCGTTCTCATTGACGCTATCGGCGCCCGCTATTCCTTTCCCTCCTCCGTCCGGTTCTTGCGGAAGTGGGGCATTCCCGTCGCGGTGTTCATGCCCTCCTTCGTGCCCACCTGGGCGCCGTTCATGAATCTGCGCAGCCACAAGAAGATCCTCGTGGTGGATGGGCGGCTCGGATTCACGGGCGGGATGAACATCCGGGGCAACAACCTGGTCGCGCAGAATCCCCGCCATCCCGTGAAGGACCTCCATTTCCGGGTGGAAGGCCCCGTGGTAAGCGAGTTGCAGGAAGTGTTTGTGGAAGACTGGACCTACACGACGGGGGAGAAGCTGGAAGGATCCCCCTGGTTTCCCAATCTAGACTCCAAAGGGGTGGCGCTCGCCCGGGGGATCACCGACGGGCCGGACGAGGACATCGACAAGTTGCCGCTTACCCTCATGGGCGCCCTATCCACCGCCGAGGAAAGCGTGCGCATTGTGACACCCTATTTTCTTCCCGATCACGCGCTGATCAACACCATCAACGTCACAGCCATGCGAGGGGTCTCCATCGATATTGTGCTCCCCGAGAAGAACAACATCCGCATGGTGCAGTGGGCCTGCAATCCGCATCTCGAACTTATCCTCGGCGCCGGCAGCCGCGTCTGGTTCACGCCGCCGCCGTTTGACCACACCAAGCTGATGATCGTGGATGACACCTGGACCCTGCTGGGCTCGGCCAACTGGGATCCCCGGAGCCTACGCTTGAACTTCGAATTCAACGTGGAGTGCTACGATACCGTACTCGCCCAAACCCTGAACCAACACATCAACGACAAATTATGCGATGCGCGTGAAGTGACGAAGGAAGAACTCACGAACCGTCCTCTCCCCCTAAAACTACGGGACGGAGTAGCCCGCCTGTTCACGCCCTACCTGTAAGCGCCATTTCAAACCCCGGAGATTCGAACCACGGAGAACACGGAGTTCACGGAATACCCCCCGTTCATCTCACCAACCCCCGAGCTACATACAGAAAGGCCCTAGTATCCCTTCAGCCCTTGGTTTGTGGACAATGCGGCTTTGCGCTACTGGATTAGCTCCGCTTGCGGTTCACAATCAATGCTGGACCCTTGTCTCAATGCGTGGGTAGACATGTAAACGACCCCAGCGGGGTCACAGCTGGTAGCCAGGGGTTGATGCGCGCGTAGCGCGCGGATACCCCTGGATCGCAGGCCAACCCCATCCAACGACCCTGGTAAGGATCGCGGCAGCTGGGTGCAGAAGAGTGCTGCGACCCCTAAAGGGGTCCGGTGGCGGGGGCTCAACCCCCGGCTACCAGCTGTCATCCCTACGGGATGGATTTATTTGTGACAGCATGTCAGGCTACGTCACACGCAATCGGGGTATCCACAAATCAAGGGCTGAAGAGGTACTAGGACACGGGTTAGGCAGGGTTGGGGCAGGTTATACCCTTACAACAACTTCAAGAATTCCTCGGTAGTAAAGCCGGCTTGCTTGACGATCCGCATCAAGAGACCCCGGCGCAGGCTGCCCCCATGCATCGGCACAATCACCAGGGGCCGCGAAGGATGTTTCAACGTGAGATGGCTGCCGCTCTGTCTGGCGGAGGAATATCCCGCTTTCTTGAGCGCCTCCACGGCCTCTTGCGCCGATAACGCCGGTAACCGGCTCATTCGTTAGTAGGCGCCGCGACTTGGACGCGGGCCAGCCGCACCTCTGGCTCCGATTCTTCTTGAGGAATTGGTTGACCGTCCGCAGCCAGCGTCTCAAGCCATAGTGTGATAGCATCCTCAGCCATGGCCAACGCCTCTTCGTAGGTGTCGCCTTGGGTGAAGCAGCCCGGTAGCGCCGGAACTGACACGTTGTAACCGCCTTCCTCGGCGGGCTCAAGCACGATGGTGTATGTGAGTTCCTGCATATCGGCGTCCTCCACAATATTGAACCTTAAGTGTAGCACATCGACCGGACGCGTCAAGAGATCTGAAAGGAACCTGCGTTCGGGTGGCTAGGAAAGCTTGTTTTGAAACCACGGAGAGCACGGAGTTCACGGAGAAAGCCCACTCCGTGTCCTCTGTGTTCTCCGTGGTCATTCTAGGTTCAAATTGAAACTCGCTTGATCCCATCCATCATTCGCCGGACGTTGAAATTCATGAGATACCCTCGTTTGAAACCCAAGAGCCGAAGATAGCTCAGGATCTGAGCCAGATGCAGATCCGTCAGCTCGGACACGGCCTTCAGTTCAAGCAAGAGACGCCGCTCCACGATCACGTCGGCACGAAACGCCGGACCAAGATCGTTGCCGCGATACACCAGGGCAATATCCACCTGCGTTTGGACGTCAAGACCCAGTTCGCACAGCTCAAAGATCAACGCCCTCTCATACGCCGACTCCAACAACCCCGGCCCCAGCGTCCGATGCACCGTGATAGCCGCTCCTATCACGCGTTCGCATAACCCATCGGAGCAATCAATGAGTGCAGGTTCAGGCATTTATGTAACCACCAAGTGCTACCACGGAGAGCACGGAGTTCACGGAGAAAGCCCACTCCGTGTCCTCTGTGTTCTCCGTGGTTATTCTTGGTTCTTTTTCTCGTCCGCTCAGCAGATCCGCGGGAGCTGTTCGCCGCTGAGCAGGTCAAGAATGCGCGAGGAGCCGAAGGCGTTTTCCAGCAGGACGCGGCCGCGAGGTTCGTCCGTAACCGTTCCGATGTGGGCCGGCGTCATACCGGCGTCCACCCAGCGGGAGAGGACGTCCATGGCCTGAGTCAGTTGCTCCTCCGGCACAATGAACGCCATGCGGCCCTCGTTCGCCACGTAGAGGGGATCCAAGCCGAGTATTTCGCAGGCGTCGCGCACTTCCCCATCCACCGGCGCGGCTTGCTCGGAAATGCGCAAGGTTTTGCCCGCCGTTTGGGCGATTTCGTTGAGGGCGCTGGCCAGACCGCCGCGCGTGAGGTCACGCGCGCAACGCAGTGTGATTCCAGCGTCAAGCAAGGCTTGCACAAGCCCGTGCAAGGGGGCCACGTCGCTTTCAAGCGTGCTCTCGAACGCAAGCCCTTCGCGTTTCGCCATGACGGCCATGCCGTGGCGGCCGAGGCTGCCATTCACGAGGATGGCGTCGCCGGGCTGTATCTGGCCCGGGCCGAGCGTGAGATCGTGTTCGATGACGCCGATCCCGGCCGTGTTGATGAACATGCCGTCGCCGTTGCCGCGTTCAATGACCTTCGTGTCGCCCGTCGCCACTTCGACGCCGGCGCCGCTGGCCGTGTCCGCGATGGTCTGGACAATGCGCTGCAACAGCTCGACATTGAGCCCTTCTTCAAGAATCATGCCCAAACTCAAGTACAGCGGCCGGGCGCCGGACGTGGCCAAGTCGTTGATGGTTCCGCAGACCGCCAACTTACCGATGTCGCCACCGGGGAATTCGAGGGGTTTCACCACGAAGGAGTCCGTCGTGAACGCGAGCCGTTGACCGCCCACGGTGAACACGGCGCTATCCGAACTGCCATCCAAATTCGGGTTGTCCAGCGTGCGGAAGAACACGTTCTGGACCAGTTCGTGCATGAGCGCCCCGCCTCCGCCGTGGGCCAAGGTGATTTGCCCATCCGGCGCGTGAGGCAGTGGACAACTCACGTGCATGGGATTGTCGTTGTCCATTAGGCCTTCTCCGCTGGCGCGCCCGTGGCGGCTTGCCCGCGGTAGCGGTAATAGGCCGCGCAGGCCCCCTCGCCGGAGACCATCGGCGCGCCCAAGGGCGAAGTCGGCGTACACCGCACGCCGAACGCGGGGCATTCCGACGGCTTAATGAGGCCTTGCAGCACCTGGCCCGCCATGCATTCGGGATCGTCGCCGCCTTCGGGCGTCTCCACGGAGAAGCGCGCGTCGGCGTTGTAGCGGTCATAGGGGGGACGCAGGGCCAGCCCGCTGGCGGGAATGGGGCCAAGGCCCCGCCACGGCCTATCGCAGACCTCGAACACGGTTTCCAACAGCTTCTGGGCCGACGCGTTGCCCTCCCGCTCGACGCACCGGCTGTAGGCGTTCTCGACCTCCGCGCGGCCTTCCTCGAGCTGCTTCACGCAACAGTAGACTCCTTCGAGCAAATCGAGCGGCTCGAAACCGGTCACGACGAAGGGAACCCCGTAACGCTTAGCCAACGGCTCGTATTGGTGATAGCCCATCACGGTGCATACGTGGCCCGCCGCGAGAAACCCTTGGATGCGGCATTCCGGCGCTTGCATGATCGCCTCGATGGCCGGCGGCACTAGGACGTGGCTGGACAAGATCGAGAAGTTTTCCACGCCGAGCTGATGCGCTTGGTAGACGGCCAACGCATTGGCGGGCGCCGTCGTCTCGAATCCGACCGCAAAGAACACCACCTCGCGGTCCGGCATCGTCTGAGCGAGTTGGAGCGCGTCAAGCGGCGAATAGACGATGCGCACGTCCGCGCCCTCGGCCTTGGCCCCGTAGAGACTGGTCTCGGAGCCCGGCACGCGCAGCATGTCCCCGAACGACCACATGATGATCTCCGGCCGCCGGGCGAGGGCGATCGCCTTGTCGATGAGGACGGTGGGCGTCACACACACCGGGCAGCCTGGGCCGTGGATGAGCGAGACCTCCGGGGGGAGGAGTTCGTCAATTGCGAACCGAAGGATGGCGTGAGTTTGGCCGCCGCAGATTTCCATGAGCGTGTGCGGGCGGGTGGT
>JAWOFY010000450.1:0-4991 GCA_046497285.1 Candidatus Hydrogenedentota bacterium | reverse complement strand
AATGTCTACGGCCTAGTCCCCGTGACGGGCGGGGGCTCGCTGGAGACGGATCTCCCCCAGCCCGATGGGGAATACGCAGCGAGTTGCGTGGGACGGGAACGGCTGTTTGAATACTTCAGCCGGCAGCACAACGCGCCGCTGGCCCTGGTCCGATTGAACTACGCCTGCGAACTCCGATACGGCATTCTGGTGGATCTAGCCCAGAAGGTGCTGCATGAGGTCCCCGTTCCATTGGCCACGCCCTGCTTTAACATCATCTGGCAGGGCGACGCCAACGCCATGAGTCTGCAAGCGTTGGAGTGCGCCGCCATCCCCGGCGAAGTCATCAATGTGACCGGACCCGAGATGCTCAGCGTGCGCCAGGTCTGCGAGGCTTTCGGCGAACGGTTCAACAAGACGCCGCGTCTTGAAGGGGCCGAAGGGCCGGACGCCTTGCTCAACAATGCCGGCAAGGCCTTCAACCGGTTTGGGTATCCCACGGTGGATGTCACGCGTCTCATGGACTGGGTCGCGGATTGGCTCTTGCGGGGCGGGGAAACCTTGGACAAACCAACCCATTTCGAGGTGCGTGATGGCAAATTCTGATCAAAGCGTCCCGGCTATCCACTCAGCATTACCGTTCGCCGTGGCCCAGTCCTTGGCCGAGGGCTGCGTCATACCCGCCCATCCCTTGGCGCTCACCGCGGAACGGCGCCTGGACGAGCGACGGCAACGGGCCTTGACGCGCTATTACGCCGCGGCGGGCGCGGGCGGTATCGCGGTGGGTGTACACACCACGCAATTCGGCATCCGCGATCCGCAAGTAGGTCTATTCGAGCCCGTTCTGTCCTTGGCGGCGGAAGAAATGGACCGGGCCGACGAACGGGCGAAGGGTTCGGGCCAGGGGCCCCTCATCCGCGTCGGCGGGGTGTGCGGGGAGACCGCCCAGGCCGTTCAGGAAGCGGCGTTGTTGCGGGACTTGGGTTACCATGCGGGCTTGGTCAGTCTGGCGGCGTTCAAGGAAGCCGGCGAGGATGTGTTGTTGACCCATTGCCAAGAAGTAAGCGAGATCCTTCCCGTTATGGGATTCTACTTGCAACCCGCTGTCGGGGGCCGCTACTTGCCCTACCGGTTCTGGCGGCGGCTAGCGGAACTGCCCGGCGTCGTCGCGATTAAGATCGCGCCGTTCAACCGATACTACACCCTTGACGTAATACGGGCCATCGCCGAGGCGCAAAGAGACGATATCGCGTTGTACACGGGAAATGACGATAGTATAATTACAGACTTGCTTACACCTTGGCCCATACGCATTAATGGCCAGACCGTCACGCGCCGCATGGCGGGCGGTTTGCTTGGGCATTGGGCCGTCTGGACACGCGGCGCGGCGGAGCTGTTCAAGGCGTGCAAGGCGGCGCGGGAACCTGGCGAGGCGGTTCCGCCTGAACTGCTGGGCCGGGGCGTGGAGGTAACGGACGCGAATGCGGCGTTCTTTGACGCCGCAAACGGATTCGGCGGGTGCATTGCAGGGATTCATGAGGTGCTGCGCAGACAGGGGCTCCTTGAGGGCATATGGTGTCTGGACCCCAATGAAGGTCTGGGACCTGGGCAGGCGGAGGAAATCAGCCGGGTATACCGGTCCTATCCCCAACTGCACGACGACGCCTTCGTGGCGGAACACCTGGATGCGTGGCTGAAACCATAACAAGCAGCACGGCGGGTAGCCCCTGGAGTCAGGGACGCGTCCCCCAAGGGAGGTTGAATACCATGGCGAACGAATTGTCGCGGCGGGATTTTATCAAGACAAGCGCTGTCGTGGGCGCTGGCGTATCCACGGCCCTCAGCGCATCCAAGGTCCACGGCGCCAACGACCGCATCCGCCTGGGGCTGGTGGGCACAGCGAACCGGGGCGGTCAGCTCATGCGGGCCGCGCTGGAATTCGATGATGTCGAGATCGGCGCCCTGTGCGATGTGGACCTCTCGCAAATGGAGGCCCGGCGGCCGGAATTGCCGGAGGGAGTGCCTGAGTATCAAGATTACCGGGACATGCTCAACAACGAAGAGTTGGACGGCGTGATCATCGCCACGCCGGACCATTGGCACGCCCTGCAGGCGATTCATTCGGTGGAGGCGGGGCTGGATGTCTACCTGGAGAAGCCCCTCACCATGACCGTCGTCGAGGGCCAGAAATTGGTCGAGGCGGTCAATCGCTCGAACCAAGTGGTGCAAATCGGATTGCAACGGCGTTCAGCCGACATTTACCACGACCTCCACGACTACGTTCAAGACGGCAACATTGGGAAGGTCACCGTGGCGCGGGCCTATCGCATCAGCAACATGTACCCCGAGGGCATCGGCCGGTCCGAAGTGACCGACCCGCCGGACCACTTGGACTGGGACATGTGGCTAGGACCGCGGGCGTACCGGCCGTATCAGGACAACATCACCCCTTACTATTTCCGGTGGTGGTCGGATTACTCCTCGCAGTTGGCGAACTGGGGCGTGCACTATTTCGACCTCATTCGCTGGATGCTTGACGAAGAAACCCCGCGCTACATCTCCGCGCACGGCGGGAAATACGCCATCGACGACGACCGCACCATCCCGGACACCCTGGAGGTGACGTACGAATTCGAGAACGGCGGCCTCGTCGTCTTCGGCCATTACGAAGCCAGCGGCCACTCGATGTTCCCCTTTGGCGATATCGAACTGCGCGGCACGCAAGGCGTCGTGTATTCGGATTGGCGGCGTTTCGAGGTCGTCCCCGAGCGCGGCGGTCAGTTCCAGCGCAGCGAACCCCGGATGGATGCCGTGGAACGGGAGTCGGACCAAGACGACGTGACGTTGGACCACATGCGCAATTTCCTGGACTGCGTCAAGAGCCGGGAAACGCCCAACTGCGACGCGGAGACGGGGCACAAGTCGGACCTCTTCGCCCGGTTGGGCAACATCGCGCTTGAGACGAAAGCCCGGCTGGAATGGGACGCCGACGCGGGACGGTTCGTCAACAACGACGAAGCCAACGAACGGCTCCACTACGAGTACCGCGAACCCTGGACGTTGCCATAAGCCACCTTAACCCCCTTCAGTCCTCAAATTTGTGGGTAGCGTGGCTTTGCGCCACAGAAGTGGCGCCCCATGGAGCCGAGAACGAATATCCAACAGACGACCCCCGAAGGGGGTCATAGCTGGTAGCCGGGGGTTGAAGCGCGTGTAGCGCGCGATACCCCCGGATCGCGAACCCAACCTATTCGACCCCCTTTAGGGGTCGCGGAACCTTTGTGCACACGGCTGCTGCGACCCTTATCAGGGTCGGTATGGGGGCGTGTGTTTCCGGGGGTGTCGCCCGCACGCTATCGCCTGCGGGCTCAACCCCCGGCTACCATCTGTCATCCCTACGGGATGGCTTTGTTGCGAAATCATCTCAGGCTAAGTCAAACTCAATCGGGACATGCACAGATTTAGCGCTGAACAGGTACTAACCCCCTTCGGAAGGGGGAAATCGAGGTAAGGGTACATCTCCTTTCATAAGCGGGATGTACAAACGCTTTGGGCCATCGGTGATTGTGTTAATGAAACGCGGTCCAACACGAGAGAGCCTTTCATGAATGAACAACAACAAGAAAGTCTAGTGCGCCGGATAGGGCCGGGACTGATAACGGCGGCGGTCGTGATAGGTCCGGGCAGCATTGTGGCCTCCAGCCGCGCGGGCGCGGAAGGCGAGTACCGGCTGGTGTGGATGATGCTGGCGGGGTTCATTCTCATGGCCACGTACACGGCCATGGGCGCGCGCCTGGCGTGCGCGATTCCCGAGACGCCCTTGCAATACATCACCAAGCGATGGGGCCGCGCGCTGGCGTTCATCACGGGGCTGTCGGGTTTTTTGGTCACGGCGGGGTTTCAATTCGGGAACAACATTGGCGCCGCCGCGTCATTGTCCACGATTACCAACGCGCCGGACTGGTTTTGGGCGCTGCTGTTCACGGTCCTTGCCCTGTTCTTCTTGCTTCGGGCGCAACACGTCTACAAGCTGCTCGAAATGGCGATGATCGTGTTGGTCTTTGTGATGTTGGGGGCCTTCGTCCTCAATCTCTTGTGGACCGGCCTCAGCATTACCGGCGTGGTCTCCGGCCTTGTTCCGCGCAGCTTCGAGGGCGACGAACCCACCATCGCCCGCGCCATGCTGGCCACCACATTCTCGGCGGTCGCGGCGTTCTACATGGCCTATCTCGGCCACGAAAAAGGCTGGACCCGAAAGAACGCGGAACGCGCCATCGGCGATTCTTGGATCGGAATATCCTTTCTTGCGATCATCGCCCTCATCATCCTCATCAACGCCGCGGAAACCTTGTACGGCACGGGGCGGGACTTCGTAAACATCGGCGAGCTGGCCACCCAGCTCCACGCCGTCCTTGGGCCGTGGGCCACCGCCATTTTCTCCATTGGCCTGGCCGCCGCCTCCTTCTCCTCCTTCATCGCCAACGCCGTTATTGGCGGCGCCCTCATGGCCGACGGCTTGGGTCAGTATGGCGGCATCAGCAGCCGGCCCGTTAAAGCCTGGACAGCAGGCGTCATGATCATCGGGTGCGGCGTCGCCATCACGACGATGCTGATGGGCCGGGGCGACACGACCTCGCTGCTTATCGCCCAAGCCGCCACGCTCATCGCGGCGCCGCTCTGCGCGGTGTTGCTGTTTGGCCTCACGTCCAGCCGCCGGATCATGGGTGACCTGCGCAATCCCGTCATCATGATCATTGTTGGCGTCGCGGGGTTGGTCATCGTGGGCTGGTTGAACTTGGAAACGCTCCTGGGGTTTTTCCAGTAGCCGGAGAATGAAGAGCGCGAGTCTTTCGGTCCCTTAAGTTAAGGGCAGACGACAACGTATTGGCGAACCGTTCATTTTCGAGAACGCTTCTGGTGTGGTCTAGTGTAAGCCTTCACGAGTTCGTTGGCCCCAAGATAATAGGAAGGCCCCGTTGGTTGGCCCACGTCAGGGACGTTGGTCATCTTCG
>JAWOFY010000377.1:0-10377 GCA_046497285.1 Candidatus Hydrogenedentota bacterium | reverse complement strand
CCCTCACGTCCGCAGCGGCGCCGTCAAGGAGCCTGCGGTGGGGCTGGGACTCTCCCCCGCCGGGGTGGATTACGACACGCTGGACAACCAGCCCGTTC
This sequence comes from Candidatus Hydrogenedentota bacterium, assembly GCA_046497285.1. Classification (GTDB taxonomy): domain Bacteria; phylum Hydrogenedentota; class Hydrogenedentia; order Hydrogenedentales; family SLHB01; genus SKRY01. The sequence continues at coordinate 10,279 of JAWOFY010000377.1, read as the reverse complement.
ACATCATCGTGCTTTTCGCCATGCCCTCCGGTTCGCAAAAGGACTACCTCGGCCTGCTTGCGCAAGTCATGCTGGCCATCAAGACGGAAGGGTTCAAGGAGAGACTCCTCTCCTGCACAACGCCGAAAGAGGCCACGGATGTGGTCAACAATACGGAGATCTAGATAAGAGGGGCGAACACACAGCATCACAGGCATTGAAAGACATGGCTTCAAAAGCCTTGCCGCGCCGGTATTGCCCCCTCACCCTATCGCATGACGGCGCGTGTTTGCGTTCCCTCCCCCTTCCCGCCGACGCGCCCGCCGGGTCATCGGGCCTGGCGCCAAACGGCGTTGGAACAACTTGAAAAGACGGGGCGAACTCATGCGATTTGAGCCACACACGCCCCAACCGGTACTATACCCTTCGGCATCAACAGGAAAAGGGTGGTATGTCCAAACAGAAGAACGAACCCAAACCAGAACCAACGCAGCGGCAGGACCAGGGATATGTCAACTATTTTGATATCCTTGGTTTGAGCGAACACGCCAAGCCGGGTGACGTGCGCAAGGCCTACAAGCGCAAGATGAAGGATCTCGTCTCGGAGATCGGGCAAACGGAACTAACCGAGGAGCGCCGCTCCCATTACTTGTTGGAAATGGCCAAACTCAACGCCGCCCTCTACATTTTGCGAGATGCAGGGCTGCGGGATAGCTATTGGCACGAGCGTAATGCCCTCATCGAACTCGAATCCCAATGGCGCCAGGCCGAGGAGAACGGCTCGGACGAAGCCGACACGCTCCGCCGTCAATACGACACCCGCATCCGGAGTTTCTTGGCCCGGTACATGGAGGAGCTTGTGCTCGAGGCCGGCCGCGACAAGGAGTGCGTCGAGGCCAGCGGCTGGGACGAGGCGCACGAACGCCACGCCTCACGCCTGCTCCGCAACTATCGCCAGTCCATGTATCAACAAATTCTTGAGCGCCTGCCCTATTTTGACCTCACCCCCATCACATTTGATTGGGACGAGCGCAAAGCCAAAGTTAACAGCCTATTGGAAAAGGTCCCCCGTTAGATTATGGCTCGCAAACGCGCCACCGAACAGCGTCATCATCCCGTCGACCCCGAAGAGGCCGCCGCGGCTTTCGCCAGGGCCGTCTACGACGGCGACATCGTCAATTTCCGCCTCTTGTTTCAACCGTTTTCTCCGGCCCGCGAGGACTCCATCGAGAGCTTTGACACCGCCAAGTACGATTACCTCCTTCCAGATTCGGACATGGAGGCCGACCCGCGGTATCTGGAGTACTTGGAAAAGGTTAAGGAACCAGCGATCTGGGAACACATTCAACAGGAACTCGCGGCCAACCGGGCCGCGCGCATGCCGTCGGAGCTGGTGCTAATCTTGGCTGATCGGGCCGTGGAGTTGGGGAAATACACGAGCGCGTCCCAAGCGTACGAGCAACTCCGTATCCGGCAACGAATGCAAGACGAATTCCTCGACCAAGCGGACGAGAAGCTGAAACAAGGCGAGGTAAAAACAGGAGTGCGGGGCTATGTCATCGGAACCGGCCTGGAGTACAACTACTCGGCGTTCCCCGAACCGCTTCCGGCCGTACAGAATTTCCAGACGCAGGCGCTTATTCTCCACGGGCGTTATCCCCAAAATCCGGAGGACTGCGTGGGAATGCTCCCGCCCGACGCGCATCTCCGGCGCGCCTTCGAGTTTATCCTGGGCAGCGCGGATGTGGCGGCCCGCCTTGACGAATACAACTTCGAGACGCGCCTGGCGTTTTTCAGCGAACTGGTGTACGCGCGGGATCCCCAGTGGGATGAGTTCGCCGCGCGCATGAAAGAGGCCGTCGAGATGGCCCGCGACATGCAACGGCGTATCAACGAACTCAGGGGCTCGGGCGATGGCACGTATGATGGATTGGTGGAGGAAATCAGCGCGGAACTGGGCGGCGATCCCCGGGCCATCCCCGCGAAGCTGCTGGGGGAGGATCCCGGCACACCCCGGGAATGGTGGCAATATCTCAAGGACTTGGGCTACCGGCGCCCGCCCGCCGTGTTGTTCGTGGCGCGGCAGTTCGTGGGCAATTACGAAATCATCGTGCCCCGCTATGTTTTGGATTCCCCTATGGCTCAGGCCGCGGGAATCGATATGCCCGCCCCACAAACGTGATAGAGCGGCGGCGGGTGAAGAGGCTGGCGGCGTTCGTTACGCACCCTCACGCGTCAAAAGCCAAAAGCTAGCGCCCGTTCCCACATTCATTGCAACGTCCGTACAAAACCACGTCATGGCCTTCCAAAACGAATCCGTCGGGAAGCAAGGCGGCCAACCCTCCCGGACACCCCTCTATCTCAAACACCCGGTTGCATTTTAGACATCGAAAGTGATGATGGTGGTGCTTTCCGGCCAATTCGTACCGCGGCGCCTCACCCGGAAGCTGGACGGTCGTCAGATCCCCCCCTTCCGTCAAGGCCTTCACGGTCCGATAGACGGTCGCGATGCCAAGATTTGGGACTTCCCCCCGGGCTTGCTCAAGCACCTCTTGGGGACTCAACGGACGATCCGTCTCCTCTAGAACGCGATAAATCGCCCGGCGTTGATGGGTATTGCGCAGCATATCCTCCCCTTCTGTTGTTGCTTTGCTGAGGCTTTCCTCTACGGTAGCAACTCCAGGCGTTAACCGCAAGCCTTACACCCAATCGCCTGGAAACGCAAAGAGAATTCCGACGTCCTCTTGGGTTCCGTGAACCGGAAAAACGTACTCGAAACCCAATGGAGCGCGCTCCCTGCGCGAAGCGTTAGCCCCAATCTTGACCGCTAAACTTGCGAATCGGCTATCATGGGACATCGGCTGACATACATGGTATACTAGGGGCCGCTTTTTGGAGACCGGCGTACCGGTCTTCCATCTTTCCAACGGGAAAACGGCGGCCCGGAAAATGCGGGCGACGCGGTTTGTCTCAATCTGGGGAGTCGGGTAGTTTCGGGACGACGGGGTCCCACTTCCTTCCTGTTTGTGCCTTGTGCGTACAACGGAACGAGTATTGATGCGCCGCCGGGGAAGGGGCGGATTCCGTTTTTCGTCAAGATTCCAATCACACAATCGTGCAACAAATGAGGTGCAACACTATGAGTTTTCCGATCGATATCAGCGGTTATAAGCCCGTTTCGTTCGCGTTGGACGAAACCACGCCCAGCGCCGACAAGATGGCGCAACTCGCACAAAACGTTCAGATTATGCGCGACACGATCATCTTCTTCACGGCCATCGCCGCCGGCAAGGGGTTGGCCGGTCACACGGGGGGGCCGTACAGCATCGTGCCGGAGGCCCTCATCGCCGATGGATTCATGCGGGGAAACAAATCCGTGTATCCCGTGCACTTCGACGAGGCGGGCCACCGCGTGGCCCTTCAGTACGTCTTGAGCGCCTTTCACGGCGAAATGCCCATGGAGAAGCTGCTCCACTACCGTGAAGCGAACCATGGGCTCTACGGCCACCCCGAACGCGACGAAGAACTGGGCGTGAAGTTCGCCTCCGGCCGGCTGGGCCACATGTGGCCCTACGTCAATGGCGTGGCCCGCGCCAATCCGGACATGCACGTGTTTCTGTTTGGCAGCGACGGATCACAGCAGGAAGGAAACGACGCGGAAGCCGCGCGTTTGTCCGTGGCCAACAAGTTCAACGTGAAGGTGGTGGTCGATGACAATAACGTCACCATTGCGGGCTATCCCCGCGAGTATCTACCGGGCTTTGATGTCGAACGCACCCTGGCCGGTCACGGGCTCGCGACGGAAGCGGGCGACGGAGAGGACCTCAACTCAGTCTACACCCGCATCCAGAAGGCGTTGAACACGCCAGGACCGGTGGGGGTTGTCAACCGGCGCGTCATGGCGCCGGGCGTGGACGGCATCGAGGGCAAGCATGCGGGGCACGACGTCATCCCCGTGGACAATGCGATCGCGTATCTCGAGAAGCGCGGTGGCTATCAAGAAGCGGTTGATTACCTGAAAAAGGTTGAGAAACCCAAGTCCATGATTACCTGCATGGGCAGCACCAAGGAAGTGGCCGGAAACCGCGCCGAATTCGGCAAGACAGTGGCCTCCATTCTTCAAGAAAGAGACCCTGCCGAGCGCAAAAAGAACGTGTTTGTCATCGACAGCGACCTCGAGGGCTCCACGGGCATCAAAGCCATCCACGAGGCCTGTCCCGACGTCTATGTCATGGGCGGCGTCATGGAGCGCGGCAATCTCTCGGCCGCCGCGGGGTTCGGCTTTGAAAAGGGCCGTCAGGGCGTCTTCTCCACGTTTTCGGCGTTCATGGAAATGGTGGTCTCCGAAATTTCCATGGCCCGGCTCAACGAGAGCAACCTTCTGTGCCACTTCTCCCACGCGGGCGTCGACGAGATCGCGGACAACACGTGCCACTACGGTATCAACCTATTCTACGGCGACAGCAGTCCGGCGGAAATCAGCAAGGACACTCGCTTGTACTTCCCGGCCGACGCGCATCAGCTACGGTCTCTCGTGCCAACGATTTTCGATGATCCGGGCATCCGCTTTGTCTTCACCAACCGCTCAAAGATTCCTTTCATTTTGACGGAAGACGGCAAAGAGTTCTTCGCTCCCGAGAATGGCTACCGGTTTGTCCGGGACAAGGACGAGGTCATTCGGGAAGGGCGCGCCGGTTACGTCGTCTCCTACGGGGAGATGCTCTATCGCGCGCTGGACGCCGTGGACCGGCTGCGTCAGGAAGGCGTCGACGTCGGGCTCATCAACAAGCCGACCCTCAACGTAGTGGACGAGGATTCCCTCGCTCGGATGGCCGAGACGCCTTTCGTGCTGACGGTGGAAGCCCAGAACCGCCACACCGGCCTCGGCATACGCATGGGAACGTGGTTCCTCGAACGCGAACTGACGCCCCGCTACGCCCATCTGGGCACGACGAAAGCGGGCGCGGGCGGGCTGGCCGAGCACGTCTTCCACCAAGGTTTGGGGCCGGAAGACATTAAACGCAAGGTGCTCTCGCTCCACGAATAACTTCATGAGGCCCCAATCGCCGGATACGGCGGTGTGCGGGGCGTTTACATCCCCCGGCCCTTCGGGCCACCCCCTTCCAAGGGGGAATTGGTCCGCTCACCTGGGGGTAAACTGCGGCCCACCCGGTGTGGCGGCTTTGCATTGGGAAATTCCCCCTTCGAAGGGGAATCAAGGGGGATGTTGTTCCCTGGAGCAGCCACTTACCCGGCGATTGGGGTGAGGGGTATGGCTTGAGATAAATGCGCGCCGCCGCAACGCCACCCGGCGATTGCGGCGGCGCGCCTGTGTCGTTCCCAAACGGGAGGAGAGCTAGCCATTCTTATTCAAGGCGCGCTATTTCTTACCGGATTGCTCTTTCTCGCCTTGGGGGCGGAAGGAGTGGTCCGAGGCGGTTCGAGGCTCGCGGCGCTTTGGAGAGTGTCGCCGCTGGTGATTGGCCTGACCATTGTCGCCTTTGGGACGAGCGCTCCCGAACTCGCCGTGAGCGTCAGCGCCGCCGTGCGTCACGATAGCGGGCTGGCCTTGAGCAACGTAATCGGCAGCAACATCTTCAATGTGCTCGTCATCCTCGGGTTCACCGCCCTCATCACTCCCGTAACGGTACAGGCCGCCGTCATCCGCCGGGAAGTGCCCATCATGCTCGGCATATCCCTGCTCGTGACATTCCTGGCTTGGACTTTCGGAGGCGTTGGCAGGGCGGAAGGCGCGTTGTGCGTGTTACTCCTGGCGCTATACGTAATCTTAAGCTACTGGATGGCGCGACGCGAACCCGAAACCATCGAGAAGGGATTCGCCGGCTTGATTCATCCGCCGGCACGCCCTTCCCCGACCAAAAGCATCCTGTATGTATTGGCCGGCCTGGCGTTGCTTGCCTTGGGTGGAAGCTTGCTGGTGGACTCCGCCGTGTTCATGGCGCGGGCGTGGGGGGTGAGCGAGCACGTCATCGGCCTGACGCTGATCGCCGGGGGCACCTCTGTGCCCGAAGTCGCCACGGCCATTGCCGCGGCGCTTCGCAAGGAGATCGACATTGCCGTGGGCAACGTGATCGGCAGCAACATCTTCAACCTTCTGGGCGTCGCAGGCGCGACCGCTCTCGTCTCGCCCATTGAGGCGCATCCCGCCTTGCTCCGCATAGACCTCCCCATCATGCTCGTCGTCTCTTTTGCCGCCGTTCCGATCATGCGTAGCGATCACCGAATCAGCCGGACCGAAGGCGCCCTGCTCGCCGCAGGCTATGGGGTGTATCTCGCCTTCATGTTGGCCGTGCGCTAAGAAAGAAAAGGAAGGGCGCGCCGAAGCGCGCCCCTCGTTGCATCCTGTGTGGAAGAACGGCCTATTGCTCTTCGAGCACGTACGGCTCGCGGTATTCGCGGCGCTGGAACTCACGATTCTCTTCGGTGTCGCTGTCTCCCGCCAAATACCCGGTCTCGGGATCAAACTCAACGACCGACGTGACGTGGACATCCTCAGCTTCGGTGTCGATGTCATTGCGTTCGAGATGCTCGAAAAAGCTGTCCACCTGACCGGACCAGCCCTCGAAATCGGAGGCCAATTCATTCAGTTCCTCCGGCGTGAACTCGCCTTGGTGCAGTTCTCCCACACGATAAGCGATGTTGGCCATGTGACAGAGCTGGATCGAAGGCAGAATGGTCTCCACTTCGGCGTTCAAGATGGTGCGATCCTGTTCCTGCACGGCGTCGATGAAGTTCCGCAAGTGGCCTCCACCCGCGTCCCCGCTAAACGACTGGATCTCGTTGCCGTCGGCATCATAGGCTTCGCCGGCGCCGCGACGGCCGGTGTAGTAGCCGTTCTCGAACTGAAGGAGATAGCCGGTGCCCACGCCCCGGTAATTGCCGGTCTCGGGCATGTTGCGCACCTCGAACGTCAGCGGACACACATCCGTGTCAAAGTAGCTGATGAACGTGTTCGGGGTATTGCCAGCGTCATCCCACAAGAAACGGCCGCCCGCGGACACGCCCCGGTAGGGCATACGGCCATAATCGCGCAGCCCCACATTGTAGGCGTCGTCAATGACGTGAGGCCCCCAGTTGCCGTTTTCGCCCGCGCCCGTATTAAAGACCCAGTGCCAATCATACTGGAGGCTGTCCCGGTACAGGGGCTGATCCGCGGCGGGCCCCAGCCAGATGTCGTATTCGACGTTATCGGGCGGGTCCATGGGCTCGTCCCGCAACCCTATCGAGCCGCGTGTGCCAAAGCGCTTGATCGTGATCCACTGAAGCTCGCCGAAGTCGCTCTCATCGAGAAATTCCTTGATTTCGGCCTGCATCGGATCCGAGCGCTGCTGCGTACCCACTTGGCAGATGCGATTGTGTTTCCGCGCAGCCTTCAGCAGTTGATGGGATTCCCACGTGCTATGAGAGAATGGCTTCTCCACATACACGTCCTTGCCCGCTTCCATCGCATAGACCGCCATGGGCGTGTGCCAATGGACCGGCATGGCCAGGACAACCGCATCGACGTCATCCCGTTCCAGCACGTTGCGGTAGTCTACATAGGCATCCGCTTCTGGAGCGTTCTCATGGGCTGACTCAAGGCGCTCCCGGTCCGGCTCGGCCAAGGCCACAATACGAACGCCGTCCATGCCATAAAACCGGCGGCCGTGACCGCTCCCTTGTCCGCCCAACCCGATAATGGCCAGCCGGACATCCTCGTTAGCCCCAAGGACCTTCGGCGAGGAAAGAGCGTTGGGAAGGGCAAGCGCCGCGCCCGCGGCCAACGAGCCCTTCAAGAATTGACGTCGTGAAAAATTCGTCATAGTTCGTCTGTACCTCCTTAAGATATGCCGAGATTCGGCTCCGCGCCTACTTCTCCTGAGTAGACCTCTTATGAGTAGAGTATAATCCGTTATCGGTCCCGTTGTAAACCACGGTTAGAAGGAACCAGTCGCAATGACGGGCTTTTCATGGCCTCGCAAGACTCCTCAGGCAACGCCAATCGCCGGATGAGTCAGCCCAGGATATATTGATGTCCTGGTTGCTCGCGCTTGAAAAGGAAATTCAGCCTCACCCAATGGGTGAGAACGTACCGCTGGCGTCTCGCCGGCATTTATGCGCCGCCTGGAAGGCGGCGATACGGTTCTTACGAATCCTTATCCGGCGATTGAGGAGCCAACGCTCCAATTGCGCCAAGTTGGGGCGTCTTGCTAGACTTCGGGTACGCCACGCTGCCAACCCCCGCGCCACATATGGCGTTAGAATTCCTAGATGCAACTTACCCGCCACATAGTAGTGATCTTCTTATTCGGCTTGGCGGTTGCGGCGAATTCCGCCCCGCTCCCCGCCGAATTGCCGGATGTGCTCCTTGAGCCGCCCCCCCAAGCCAGCCTTTCCGCCGATGGAATACGAGCAGCCAGGGAAGCGGGCGCAGCGGGATATATCCCCTCGGCTGAGACGCTTTCCAGCCAGCACTCACCCGAAAATTGGGCGCCGGAAACAGCCTACCTCGACGCGTTCCCGCGTGTGGCTCTTGACATGGACGTCCCTCATTTCGCGCCCGATGCGTTGGATGAGGAACTCATTGAAAAAGAAGTTCTCGACAGTCTTTCCCCCGCCGCCTCCGGAATCGTGTTGGACACGCAAGCCAGCGCCTTGGCCTATCATTTTCTCTGGGGCGGGTACGCTTACGCCGAACACACCCGTCGCGATGTAGCCGAAAAAGCGGTGTCCGCTGGGCGAGAGATGGGGCGTCAACTCGCCAGCGCGCTGCCGGAGGGCGATTGGCTCGTGCTAGGACTTCCCCCGGGTGAGACCGGCCCCCTGTGGTGGCCATTTTTCCGGGGACTCGTCTCCGCCGCGCCTTCTGACGGCCCGCGTGTTCACCTTATACTGAACATTAGCCGGGATCGCGCGGCATGGGCTCCCTTGCAACATCTGCGCGAACGCACCGAATCCTTCCTCCAACTCCACCTCGGCGAAGACCTCTGGCGAGAATGGCGGCGCCAGGGGAACATCGGGTTTCGCGTCGCTTGTGATCCAAGCGATCCCGCCATCGGAGACGAGGACCGTCAGACAGACTTGGCCCTGTTTGCGGCCCGCGCGGCCAGCGATCGCTATGTAATCGCTCATTCGCTACCATGGGAATGGGAACCCGCGAGCGTTCCTTTGGAGCCCGGCTCCATCGTTTTGAACGGGTCCGCTGGCGCCGTTCGGTTACCCCGCGATGTCACGTTCCGCACCCCATTAGAGTCCCACCAGCGCGTCGGCCAAGGCGAATACGCCGGGGAACCGGCCCTCGTGTTTTGGTCGGCGGAGGGCGCGGCGGTGCTGCTGTGGGACGAATCGGCCGAAGCCATGGTGTTTGAAAACCGGACCCGCGCAATCCCGGTGCATCACCTCACCCAAGGAAACACGGAGTTCCACTACCCCAAACAAGATGGAGATCCCGTCTTTCCCCCCGAGACCGGCCGGGTCACCGTGGACGCTTTTGAGGGCCCCGCAATTGTGGATCGATTGCCCCCGCGGGACTATGCATGGCCCGCCGCTTTGTGGATGGATTTCGAAGGCATGACCCGTCGCGCGACATGGGAACTTGATATCCGGTACGGATTCGCTAACCGGACCGGCCTCAGCTTTAGCGGCGCGCTCCAGACGCTTACCCCGCCCCGTTACGCCGCCCGGCCGGCGAATATGCCCCTCGAATTGGCCGCCGGCGAGGATCTCGCCTTCCGCGGGTCATTGCGCGGCTCCCTGCGCCTCAACGAACCCGTAAAGCTTGAACTGGTGCTTGTGCAACACGGTGGAGGCGCGATAAGCCAGTCTTTCGAGTACACACCAGGGCCGTTTCTGGCTTGGCAAGCGCGCCATATCGCCCCCTTCGCGGGCCAGCCGTTAATCGCATTCCGAACGGCGGAAGAAGGCCACGCGATTGTAACGGCGGATGCAGCGGGCGGCGTGTCGGCGCGCGATGTGACAGGGACCCTCCTTTGGCGAAGGGAGATCGGCGCGGCGTTTACAGGAGCAGGCGCGGTGGGCCGCGATACACGTAACAATCCGCTCGTGGCGTTCCTTGACCAGCGGGGCCGGCTACGCGCCTTCAGCAGCGAGGGCGAGCCCCGGTGGACCGCGAATACGTTTGCCCGCGGGACCAACGCCACCGCAAACGCACAACAAATACACGGCTATCCGGGGACGGAATTCGTGATTACCGTTCCTGGCGCAGGACTTCAGGCCTTCCACGCCGGCGGCGAGCCCTTGTGGAGCCATCGCGAGGCCGGCCAGCAACTCCACTCCGCCG
>JAWOFY010000358.1:0-3886 GCA_046497285.1 Candidatus Hydrogenedentota bacterium | reverse complement strand
CAAGTACTGCGGTGCGTTTGGGCCGGGAGAAAGCAAGATCAACAAGGACCCGGAGTTTGCCCGAAATAGGGACACATTTACCGATTAGGCCTTGCGCAAAAGCGCCGGCAAGTGGCCCGCTGTGCAATGGGGCTCCGCGTGGGACACCAGTTTTACATCATGACCAAGGAACGTCTCGACACGCTGGTGCAACGCCAGACCGGTCTTAGCCGGTCGCAGGCTCAAGGTCTCATCAATACGGGTAAGGTATATGACGCCCAGGGGCGGAAGTTGGACAAGGCCGGGCTTCGCGTGGACGAGGCCACCGTGCTGGAGATCCGCCGGGACGAGATGCGCTATGTCAGCCGGGGCGGCTACAAGCTTGAGGCGGCGCTGGATCACTTCGCCATCAATGTGACCGGGCGCATCGCCATTGATGTCGGCGCGTCGACGGGCGGGTTCACGGATTGCCTCCTGCAACGCGGCGCCGCGCGGGTCTACGCGGTGGACGTGGGGTACGGCCAGCTAGCATGGCGGCTCCGCCAAGACGATCGCGTTCACGTCATGGACCGCACCAACATTCGCCATCTCACGCCGGACCGGCTTCCCGAAAGCCCGGCCTTCTTCACGGTTGACTGTTCTTTCATCAGCCTGCGTCTGGTGCTGCCGCCGCTGGCCGCGTTGCTGATGCCAGGAGCCGATGGGGTGGTCCTCATAAAGCCTCAGTTCGAGGCGGGCAGGCAAGACGTGGGCAAAGGCGGCGTGGTGCGCGACTCCGCCATCCATGAGCGGGTCATCTCGGAATTTCGGGAAGCGGCGGCGGGGATGGGATTCCCCGGCGCGGATGTGATACCGTCTCCGGTAGTGGGGCCCGCGGGAAACCGGGAGTTCTTGGCCTATTTGCCCCGCGTTTCTCCCCCGTCAACCCAAGAAACTTCGTGATATAACCGAACCACGGCGTACACCGTCCATGTTGGAAGTGCTTCGCATCCAAAATTACGCCCTCATCGACGAAATCGAGGTGGAGTTCGCCCCGGGCTTTAATGTGCTTACCGGCGAAACCGGGGCGGGCAAATCGATCATCGTGGGCGCCCTCAACCTCATCCTTGGGGCTCGCGCATCTAGCAGCGCGGTCCGCGAAGGGGCCAAGCGCGCCGAGGCCGAGGCCGTGTTCCGCGTCCCCGACCCTTCTCCCCGTTTGCAGCGTATCCTCGAAGAAAGAGAGCTGGAACTGGAGGATGGGGCGCTCGTGCTGGCCCGCCGGGTGTCCAGCGACGGGCGCAGCCGTGCGTACGCCTGTGGCGGGCTCGTGCCCGCCTCGGTTCTGGCGGAGATCGGAGACGAATTGGTCGATCTGCATGGCCAGCATGAACATCAGTCCCTGCTTCAGGTGGATCGCCAACTCGAGTTGCTGGATGTTTACGCGGGCACGGAAACCGCCGCGGCGGAAGTGGCGCGCGGCGTGGGAGAATTGCATCAACTCGATCGTCAAATCGCGGAATTTGAGGCGAGCGGCCGGGAACAGGCTCGGCGTTTAGAGTTTCTGCGCTACGAAGTCAACGAGATTGACGACGCGGCGCTCGAACCCGGCGAGGAGGAGCAGCTTCAAGCGCGGCGCAATCGCGTGGCCAACGCCGAGCGTATACACGCGGCCGCGGCCGCGGCGTACGCCGCGTTGTATGAAGATGAGGGGACCTCCGCCAGCGACACGGTGGGACGGGCCGTGCGCGAACTGGAAGCGGTGGCCGAGGTGGATCCCGAAATCCAGCAAGCGGTTCGTCAGCTCAACGATATCCGGGCGAGCCTGGACGAAACCGCCCAGGACGTGCGCCGCCTTTCCGAGTCCGTCGAATTTGATCCCCAGGAACTGGACGAACTGAACCAGCGTTGGGATCTTATCCGGGGCCTCAAACGCAAGTATGGCGACACGATCGACGCCATACTGGCCTACCGCGACGAGGCGGCCGCCACGATTTCCCGGTTCGAGAACCGCGACGCGGAACTGGAGGCGTTGCATACCAAGCGCAACGAAACCCATGCCCGTCTTATGAAACAAGCGGAGGCTCTGTCGAAGGCGCGCCGCCAAGCCGCCCGCAAACTGGACAAAGCCGTTACACGAACCCTGCAAGACTTGGGGATGGCGGGCGCCCGCTTTGAGACGGTCCTTGAACAGAGCGACCTTACGGTGAAGGGGTTGGACAAAGCGGAGTTCAAACTGGCCGCCAACAAAGGCGAACGCTTAAAGGCGCTCCGGCAAGTGGCCTCGGGCGGCGAGGTTTCCCGCATCATGCTGGCCCTGAAGGCTGTGTTCGCCCACGCCGATCGCATTCCGACCTTGATATTCGACGAGATCGACGCAGGCGTGGGCGTGGCGGCCAAGCTGGCGCAACTCGCCGAATCGCATCAGACCATCTGCATCACCCATCTCCCCCAGATCGCCGCCGCCGCCTCGCGCCACTACCATGTGGCTAAGACGACGCGCAAGGATCGCACGCTCACGGACGTGAGCCGGGTCGAGGCCGAGGAACGGGTTCAGGAGATAGCCCGTCTGCTGGACGGGAGCTTGTCCGGCGTGAGTTTGGAACACGCCCGTACCCTTCTCGAAGGCGGGTCTCAGGCGCAGCAAAGCGCTTAAGGCGCGCGTGCGCCGCTGCAGGCATGAATAGCATTCAACCGGCAGCGGCGGCACGGGCGTAAAGGGCGCGGTTCCTTACCGGCGGCTGATGGGACGTTCGTGGAAATCGCCCTCTTCCACCGAAATATTCCCCGACAACCGCACCTTATATCCATCTTCATTCTTGAACGTGCACCAGATTCCCTCGAATTGAGGCGGTTCCTCAATGTAGTGAACAAAGACGGCTTTCCCGCCCGACCAGAGGGTGACACGAATCGGTGTAGCCATGCGTTGCAACTCCTTGTTGTTGTGGCCCCAGCCGTTTCCACGACTAAAACAATACAAACCCCGCCCCCTTCGGGCGGCCGGGTATCTGCGAGAAAACTGCTTCCCTCCTCTCCGGGAAGACTTTACGCAAACCCAATTGTACACCTCATCTCATTGGGGACAAAGAAACGGTGGAATGGAAGGCGGCCCCTGCCGTTGCCAGAAGACGCATTTCGTCTCGTTGGGAGGGCAGTGCACGAAACATCTTACGTTGCGGAAGCGTATCGAAGCAGGACGTCCAAACTGATCTCATAACCGAAGGAGGGGCGCTTTGACCAAGCACGACGTCTCAGCCCGCAAGGACGAGAAAAAACACCAGCCGCGCTCCTGTCCCGCCCTCCCCAAAAGCCTACTGAGTTCAGCGACTTGCAGAAGTCCCTTTTTAGCGGAGAAATCTTACCCAAAAATCGCTGGATAGCGCTCGAAATAGTCAGTATTGCAGTCCATTTCGCCAAGAAAGCGGGCCTCCTATTCACTTCTGCAAGTCGCTCAGTTGAGTTGGCGATGCAGAAGCGCTCCAATCCCCCTCTGTTTCAACAGCCTTTTGGGAGGGAGTGCTGCTGGCGAAGACCGCCTAATCCAGGTTTTCTTCCTGTGTAGGGGGAACGACCATGTCGACGAGGGTTTCCGCCTCGACGCGGCGTTCGGCGGGATCATCAGAAGGTTGGAATATATTTGCATAGAGAAACCAACCCAATGCCGCGGCTCCGCAAATGGCCGTCCAGGTGATCGCGTAGGTAAGCCAGCGCGAAGCGGCGGACTTAGCGGATTGGGGTTCCCGCACCGGCAGCACATGGAAGGTCTCATCGGGCTCAAGGAGCTGGCGGTACGCTTCCACATAGGGAGCCGGGTCCAGTTCGAGCAGCGCGCAGTAGGACTGCAGGAAACCACGCACATAACAGGGCGCGGGCAGCGGCTTGATATCCCCGTCTTCAAGCGCTCGCACCATCTCGGAGGGAATGTGCA
>JAWOFY010000343.1:0-3898 GCA_046497285.1 Candidatus Hydrogenedentota bacterium | reverse complement strand
CCGCCGTCTTCCTGGCGCTGGTCCTGAAGCTGGAAACTGTATACGTAGAGGGGGGCGGAATCGATGATCTGATGGAGGAGACTGAAGTCGCGGGTCGGAATGAACTCTTGGAGCACCTTGAGCACGGCCTCGCGCTGCGCTTCGTCCACCGCCATGGTGCGTGCTTCGCCGCCCGCGCCTGGCGCGCTTCCCTCCGCGGACACCGTGGTTAAGTTGTCCTCCTCGACCCCGGCCGCGCCGTATAGCGGCAAACATATAAGGAGCGCCGCCGCGAGGGTGCGCACAAGCCGCGCGCTAGCCGGTCGAATCTTTGGCCCTCTCATTGCCACCCAACGGGATCCGAGAAGGAGAAGCGTCGGCCGGCGCGGAGAAGCGGACCGGCATGCCCACAAGCGAGACGAGGCCGCCGCCGTGTCCGTGACGCGGGCTTGCGTCATTAGTTCCGGGCTTGGGCGATGAGGATCATGCGAATGAGTTGAAGCGCCGCCATCGCCGCCGCAGCCACATAGGTCATCGCCGCCGCATTGAGCACCTTCTTTACGCCGGCGAGTTCCTCTTCGTTTACGTAACCTCCCTCGGCCAAGGCCGCCAAGGCGCGGCTGCTCGCATTGAACTCGACGGGCAAGGTGATGACCGTGAAAAACACCGCCAGGGTAAACAACATGATGCCGATGTGCATCAGCACGGAGACGGCTGGAATGAACAGCCCCCCCAAGAAGAGGGGAAACGCCAGCGTGGAGCCGAAGTTGCTGACGGGATACGCCACGTTACGCAACATCAATGGCGCGTACCCGTCCTTGTGCTGGATGGCGTGGCCCACCTCGTGCGCGGCCACCCCAAGCGCGGCTACGTTCCGGCCTTGATAGACGCCCTCGGACAAGCGCAAGATTCGCTTCGTGGGATCGTAGTGGTCGGTCAATTGACCTTGCGTCATCTCAAGCCCGCAGGCTACGCCCTCGGTGTTCTCCGGATCGTCTGTGAGCGGGATATCCGCGTCGCGCAAAATGGCCGCCGCCACCTTCGCGCCGGTCATCCCGGAACGGACAGTGACCTGCGAGTATTCTTTATAAGTTGAACTGACCTTCCACTGCGCCCATGTCGCGAACAATAGGGCCGGGATCAACAGCACAATCGTGGGGTCAAAGAAAAAGGGCATCATCGTTGTGTTACTGCTCCTCGGATGGCTTGGAATCTATCGCCTTTTCGCGTCCGGCGCCCTGCTGAGGCTGCGAACTCATGGAACACTGTCCATTCACTTGGGCGCCTTCCTCGATTACTATATGCTTGGCGCGGATGTCGCCCGTGATCTGGGCGGTAGAGCAGGCGTGAAAGAGGCCCCCGCAGTAGACATCGCCATCGACCTGGCCCGCGGCGGTGAAGCTCTTTCCGGCGAGGACATCGGCTTTCAGCCGGCCACCCTGCCTTAGCACAAGTTCGCCGCTGCACTCCACCCTGCCTTCCACCAATCCTTTCACCTCGCACTTCGTTGCTTGGATTTTACCTGAAATGAGCGCATTGGCGCCGAGGGAGAGGGGCGCCTCCACGAACACGTCTCCCTGGATGCGCCCATCGATTTCGGTTTCAGCCGGGCTCGAAAGGGATCCATCGACGATAACGCCTTCGGGGATGGTCATCTTCTGAGGAGTGACGTACTGCGCCCGCCGGATGGCCAAGTCATCTGCAGTGACATGTTCCCCCGGGGGGATTTCGCTGGTGGGGCGGCGGTTAGCCGCCCGGCGGTTTTGCAAGGCCTCGTGAAAGGCCGTGTTGAACCGGTTAAGCAGGGAAGACTTGTTCGTGGCCTCGGCCAAAGCTTCGTAGGTGTCTGCTCCGCCGTCCCCGAGCTGGGGTATCTCTGGCCCCTGCTCCTTGGGCTTCGAGCGGCGTTGGAGGTCCCCCCGGCCGCGCTCCCTCTTGGAGAATCGCACCTGTTTTTTGTCCTTCTTCTTCGCCAAGGCTATCGATCTACCGACAGACTACAGATATCCTAGCCGGCTGCAAATATCGCCGACACACGCCGATACCTTTAACCTGGGATGGCTCACTACAAACGGAATGCCGGAGTTTACCGCCTCGCTCACGCGTTTATCAAAGAATAAGAACCCTAGCCGCTCCGGATCGATCATAAGATTTTGCCGGGCCATTCGGCACAGAATATTGGAGGCCACTTGCGCTTCGTAAGCCTTTCGCGCCCGGTTGACCACCACTTTGGGCTGGAGTCCGCGCGCAATCGCCTGAATTTCTTTCAATATCTGCGTCTTGACGGGTTGACTGAACAAGGCCGAATCCCGTACCCGGTCGAGAAACTGGGGGAGCGATTCGTTTCGTTTGAGCAACACGCCGACTTCGGGCGAATCGTAGAATCGCTCGATCTTGCGAAATAGCGCCGCCCGCAGGAACTTGTACGCGTTGTCAATGCTGGTCTTTTCCGGCGTGATAACCAAGACTCCATCGGATTCGGTCATCAAGAAGAAGTCGAGCGTATTGAGATGGGCGCCCGCATCCAGATCCACAATGACGAGATCCGCTTGCAGGCCCTGCAATTCCTGCATGAACGCCGCCTTTTGCTGAGCGCGGGGATTGGCCGCGTCCAACAGACCCGTGGCGCCGGGGACGAAGCGAAGGTTGTCGTAAGGCGTGCCCGACACGATGGACGCCAAGCTGGGCCTTTCCCGGGTGAGAAAATAATCGTCCAGCGGGCGTTCCGCCTTGGCTCCAAGCACCGCCTCAAGATTGGAACAGCTCAGGTCGGCGTCCACCAGTACAACTTGCCAACCCTTCCGGGCTACTTGGATGGCCAGGTTCACGGAGAAACAGGTCTTACCCACCCCGCCTTTACCGCCGCCGACGACAAGCAGCTCCGGCGTCCTCACCTCCTGTGAGGCGCTCACTGCCTCTTCTACAAGCCGCAATGTCCTCCTCCTTGAGCATGGGGGCTCCCAACGCCAAGCCCGGACTGAAGGTCAACGACCTAACCAATGTAGCACACATGGGCTGGCTTTGCAAAGAATGTGGATGTCCCATAAGCGGCAAAGACTCGCGGCGCACGGAGAAAAACAAGGGCGGCCTACCGCTAGAGGGCCTACGCCTTTTGTCCTTCTGTTTGCTGCGCCTCCAGGGCTTCTTGGGTTTCGAGCCAGCGCGTGCAGTCGATGGCGGCCCTGCACCCCATGCCCGCGGCGGTAACGGCCTGGCGATAAACGCTATCAGCCACGTCGCCGGCGGCGAACACGCCCTCGATATTGGTGAAGCTGGTATCCGGCTTAATCTTGAGATAGCCGGTTTCATCCATATCGAGCCACCCCTCGAACAGCTCGGTGTTCGGTTTGTGGCCGATGGCGGCGAAGTAGCCCGAGCAAGCGAGTTCGCGCGTTTCCCCGGTCTGGACGTCTTTGAGACGGACGCCTGTCACGCCGTCGTCATCATTGCCCTGAATCTCCTCCACCACCGAGTTCCACTCCACCGTGATCTTGTCGCTTTCCAGCACGCGATCCGCCATGATCGGGCTCGCGCGAAACTTGTCCCGCCGGTGGACAACGTGGACCTGACTGGCGAAGCGCGCTAGGAAAAGGGCTTCTTCCATGGCGGTGTCGCCGCCGCCCACGACCACCACAGGCTTGTTGCGAAAACGGGGCAGCCCGCCGTCACAGGTAGCGCAGGCGGACACGCCGCGGTTCATGAACTTCTCCTCGGATTCGAGGCCGAGGTACTTCGCATCCGCGCCTGTCGCGACGATAATCGCCTTGGCCTCCCATACGTCCTCGCCGCTCCACACCTTGAAGGGCTGTTCCGAGAGGTCCACCTTGGTGACCGTCTGGGAGAGGATATGTGTGCCGAAGCGCTCGGCCTGTTTCTTGAAATCCGCCATCATCTCCGGTCCCGTCACGCCCTCGGGATA
>JAWOFY010000175.1:0-2542 GCA_046497285.1 Candidatus Hydrogenedentota bacterium | reverse complement strand
CCCCATTGCGCCGCGGGAATGTCACGGGCGGATGCACGGCCAGATTTGGCAACGCTACACCATCCACCTCGACCCGATACACGTCGTGTTCCAACCGCATCACGTAATAGCCGTTCCCGCTGGGGACCTTCACGTCTATAAAACGGGCCGGAATGAACTTCACTCGCATTTTACCCCCTTGTTCCGCTCCTGCGCCGAAGCTTCGGCCCATTTTTCTAACAACGCCTCCATCGTCTCTTGAGCGCCCTTGTCCAACCGCTCCGCCAGTTGATCCACCTCGTTCCAACATCGATCCGACAACTCCAGGATTGCATATTCCCTTCCCTTCTTAGCCATGCTTCGCCGCCTCCTCAAGATTATCCTTAATTCTCTGCGCATCGACGCCGTACCAAATGACTGCGCCGTAATCGGCGTTCATGTCGTATTCCCCGCTCATCGGCTGCAAGGCAAGAAATGGCCCTTCCGGCGTGACTATCCAAATATACCGCACCTGCAACTGGGGCAGCTCGTATATCACGCCCACATCATTTTCGTCTGACTTTTTGACCTCGAATATCACCATCCCGTTCGCGCTCATTCGTGGTTCCTCTGTGGTTTATCTTTACTGTCACCGGAAATGCCCATTTCCGTTACGTATCACAAAACCCCTGTCAATACGGCTTATTCGAGCCCCTGTATTTCGCTAGCTGTAGGAATAAACACCACGCCACCCTTGAACACGTCGAACTTAGCCACACCCTGGTAAAGCTCTTCGCCGTCCGCGCCTTTCCGCCACACCTCCACCGCTTCCCCTATCCCTCGCGCCAAATCAATGGCCTCCAGGGACACCTCCTGTAACGTAGAATCACGCGTACGCGGCCGCCGTTCCGGGCTCAGGTATCCGTACCCCGGAAAAATCGGCAAGCTCCGCCGCCGCCGGCCCTTCCCGTGTTTCAAAAACCATTCCGCCCTGCCGGTTTTCACATCCCAATCATCGCCGTATTTAGGCGTGTCACCCATTGCCCTCTTCCTCGTTACGGTAAAACGGATTTACATACGGGCGCGAATCTATGCGCCGGCCGCAGTAAGGGCAAAACCTGAACTTGTCATCTGGGCCGCCAACCATGAACTCGTGCGCGTTTTGGCAATCCGTGTCCCAAATCCCGGTACAGTCCTGATACCATTCACATACGCCAAACACACTCATCTCACGCTCACCCATTGCCCTCTTCCTCTCCGTGTCCCCTGCGCCTCTCTGGTTCATCTTCCATATCAAATTCGAATGCACTCGCAAGGTCGCTCAGTTCCTCCCCGAGCACCCCGCCTTGGTCGTTCACGGCGTCGTTGTAGCCTTGCGCCGTCTCAAGCTTACCCCAGCGTCCCCACTGGCGCACTTGGTCCACGTTTCCGCCCGACAACTCAAATGCCGCCGTGGCCCCCGTATGCCGTATCCCGTGCGGCGTGGCGCGCACCCCCGCGATATTCGCAAACCGCCGCCGCACGATGTAATAGATGGCCTGCCCGTCGAGGACCTCGTCGCACAACTCCCCGTGCAAGCCGAGCTTACAGAACAGCGGCCCTTTCCACGTCCCGCGCATGGTCATCCATTCCTTCATGGTCCGAAGCGACCCCTTGGGCAAATTGCAATACTCGTGCTGCTTCCGCTTTTTACCCAAAATCCAAATGCCCGGCGGAGGCGGCTTGAACCGCACGTCCTCGAGGCGCAACCGTGCCACCTCGGAGCGCCGCAATCCCCGCTCGAACATCAACCGGATCATCGCCGCATCCCGCAGCGATCCCGCGTCCTCGCCCTGCTCCAGGGTGAACAACACCACTTTCAGCGCCGCCAACCCTGGCCCCGCCACGTCACGAAACGGCTTGACCGGGTATCCGTGCACCACAAGACCGTGCCCCTTACCCAGCTTCTGAGCCTCCCGCATCAAGGACCGTAAAGCCGACACCCGCAGGTTGATCGTGTTCGCCGCAAGCCCGCGCCGGTCGAGCCACGCCTTGTAGCGTTCCGCGTGGACATTCGCCTCGCCAGGCGAAATCCTCAACAAGTGACCGAACGCTTGCCATCCCTGCTGAAACCCGAGGTAGTCCGCGAAAGATCGCCATGCGTAGTCGTATCGTTTCTGCGTTTCGTCGTCGAAGACCTCCAACCAATCCGCGTAAATCCGTTTCGCCCCGCGCCGCGCTACCCTGGCCCCGCCTTTAGTCATCACTCAACTCCGCTATCTGGCGGCGCAAAGCTTTCAAGTCCTCCTCCACCCAGCCTGCCCTATCCGGGTTACACCGCTTTAGGTAGAACAGCCTTTCCCACATATTCACGGCCTTCATTTGTAACTCCAACAATTCTACCCTCCGCCGAAGCGCCTCGTTTTCGTCTTTCAACGCCTCAATGTCGCGCTCAATTCGTTCCATCACTCTGTGCCCTCTGTCTCTCTGTGGTTTCACCCCCTAACCGAGGCTCCCGGCCCATCTCTCCGAGAAATTCCAGGAGATGACTCTGCAAAATGCATTGCCGCCCCACGACGTTCACGCGCTCCAGAAACACCCGCTC
>JAWOFY010000065.1:0-14638 GCA_046497285.1 Candidatus Hydrogenedentota bacterium | reverse complement strand
TAAGCCTAGAGCAGAGGCTAGGGCCAATGTCAAATTGCCCCACACCCCCGGTTAAGGATTCGTAGGCCCGTAGCGCCCTCTTGCAGACGGCCCATGAATGCCGGCAAGATGCCGGCGCTACGGCCTCACCCGTTGGGTGAGCGTAGCTTCCTGTTTCAAGCGCGAACAGATCGCAGTACTACGATGGACCTGCCCAAGGCCACACCCTACAATAAGCGCCGCCCCCCTTCGCCAACAATGAGCGAGCACGCCATAATAAGTTTCCGGAATGCTTTTGACAAACTTCAGTTCCGACGTTGTAGCGGCGGGTACAATGGGGTAGAATCGCACGGGTTTGCAACTGGTTTTCTGCTTAACGCGAGGGGTTTTTCATGGATGTGAAACGATACCGGGACATTATCGCCCGCTTTTCCAAGGCGCGGGTCATGGTGGTGGGAGATATATATCTCGACGAGAATATCTTTGGGGTGGTGACCGGCATCAGCCTTGAAGCGCCGATTCCCGTCTTTGAAATTCACGACCGGCGCCACAATCCCGGCGCGGCGGGGAACGCGGCATGTAACGTGGCCGCGTTGGGCGCGCGGACGGACATGGTGGGGTTCATAGGCAGCGATCCCAACGGCGAAATTGTTCAGCGCGAATTCGCCTCGCGCAAAGTGAGTTGCCGGGGAATCGTGGTGGATCCCAAACGCCCCACGAATACGTATGGGAAACTGCGCGCGGGCACGTTCAACGCGCCGAGCCAAGAAGTGCTCCGCACCGATACGCCGCGCCCAACGTGGATCGCTGGCGAAACGGAGGACGCCATCATTGCGCGTATCCGTGAACTGGCGCCGGAAAACGAGGCCATCGTGGTGGTGGATCAGGCCTGTTCGGTGGCCACCGACCGCGTGCTTCAGGCCATCGTGGAAACCGCGCGGGAGCATGGCCTCATCACCGTGGGCGACAGCCGCGAGCGCGCGGGCGCCTTTGATGGATTCGACGTCATCGTGCCCAACGACCGCGAGGCGGGTCTTGGCGCGGGGAATGAGGTCTCGGATGACGAAAGCCTGGAACAAGCGGGCCGCCAGCTCTTAAAGACAAGCCGAAACGCCCTCATCACCCGCGGCCCCAAAGGCATCAGCGTCTTCAGTGAGGATGGCGAAACAACCCATGTGCCGTGTGATCCGCTCGAACCGGTGGATGTCACCGGCGCGGGAGACACCGTGACGGCCACGGCCGCTGTCACGTTGGTGGCGGGTGGGACGTTGCACGACGCCGCCGTACTCGGCAACAAAGCGGCGGGGTTGGCGGTCATGCGTCAGGGCGTGGTGACGGTGTCCGCCGAAGAGCTAGCCGAGGCCCTTGACCAAGCCCAGGGGCTGTCCAAGGCGCGCACGTCCGCCCAACTCGCGCGAGAAGCCGGCCGGTTGCGGGAGCAAGGCAAGACCATCGTCTGGACCAATGGCTGTTTCGACATCCTCCACGCTGGTCACATCACCTATTTGCTCAAGGCGGCGGCCCTAGGGGACGTGCTCATTGTGGGCATCAATAGCGATGAATCCGTCCGCCGGGTTAAAGGCCCGCGCCGGCCGGTGAACAATGAGAATCACCGCGCTTTGCTGTTATCGGCGCTAGAATGTGTGGACTACGTCTGCATCTTTGGCGAAGACTCGCCCCTGGACCTTATCCGCGAGATCCAGCCCGCTATCTACGCCAAAGGGGGCGATTACACATTGGACAGCATTGACCCGCACGAACGCGCGCTCATGGAGGAATTGGGAGGGCGCATCGAGATCATTTCCGGCGTGGAAGGCGAATCCACCAGCGCCATCATCACCCGCATCGCGGGCGAATGAACCTGCCACAATTGACCCAACAATTCCTCCCACTGAAAGGGAACGCGCGCCGTATTCGTTGCATCAATAGCACGCGGGGCAGTATACTGCATAAGAATCAGCGTGCCGCAAATGGCCGCTGTTGGTTGATAATTCGTCATGGGAGGCGCCATGTTTGAAGGAATGGGCAATATTTCCGGGCTTCTAAAGCAAGCCATGAATGTAAAAGGTAAGATCGAGGATCTCAAGGAGAATCTCGGCAACGAAACCATTGAGGCCTCCGCGGGCGGCGGCATGGTGCATGTCGTGATGAACGGACGGTTTGAGGTGCTTTCGCTAGAGATTGATCCCGAGGTCATCGATAAGGACGATCCCGAGATGCTCCAAACCCTTATCCGGGCGGCAATAAACGAGGCTACCCGCAAGACGCAGGACCTCGTGAAAGAACGCATGTCCGAAATCACCGGCGGCATCGATATCCCCGGTTTAACGGCCTGAGTCTGCCGTGCGTGTCGTCTTTTTCGGAACGCCGGCCCTTGCTGTGCCTTCGCTCGCGGAGACCGCGCGGCGGCATGAGTTGGCGGCGGTTGTGTGTCAACCGGACAAGCCCGCCGGACGAGGCCGGCGGTCCGTCTCGCCGCCCGTCAAGCAATGGGCGGAGGAACACGGCTTTCCCGTTCATCAGCCCGCCAAGCTGAACGATGGCCGGTTCGAGGCGTGGCTGCGCGAACAGGCCCCGGATATCTGCGCCATCGCCGCGTACGGGCGGCTTCTCAGGCAACCGATCCTTGACGCTCCTCCCCATGGTTTCGTCAATGTGCATCCCAGCCTGCTGCCCCGTCACCGGGGCCCCTCGCCCATCCAAACCGCGCTGCTTGAAGGGGATGAGGTGACCGGGGTCACCATCATGCGGCTGATTCTAGAGATGGACGCGGGGGACATTATTCTGCAAGAAGAGACGCCGGTGGATCTGCATGACACGGCGGGGACGTTGAGCGAGCGGCTGGCTTCGCTGGGCGGGCGATTGCTGGGTGACGCCCTCGACCAAATCGAGGCGGGTACGGCCCCATTCACGCCGCAAGATGACAGCAAAGCCACATACACCACGATGTTCACCAAAGACGCCGGCCGAATCCAGTGGGACCATGGCGCGCGCGCCATCCATAACCGGGTCCGGGCGTGTCATCCGTGGCCGGTGGCCTTTTGCAGGCTGGACGGCGAGCCGTGCCGCATTCACCGCACGGAGCCCCGCGAAACCTCGGACGGAGCGTTTTCGCCCGGGACCGTGACGGCTGTTGAGAAGGATGCAATCGAGGTCGCTACCGGCGAGGGGACACTGGCCATTCAGCAACTGCAACTGCCCGGGAAGAAGGCGCTTGGCGCGGGTGACTTTCTGCGAGGACATCCAATGAAACCGGGAGACCGGTTTGAGGATGGGTAGCAGTGGCTGCTGATCCGGTCCGAGACGCGGCGATCGACGTGTTGTTGCGGGTGTACACACGGGGCGCGTTTATCAAAGAGGCGCTGGATAAGAGCCTGCGGCGCAAGAATTTGTCCGATCGCGGCCGGCGCTTTCTCACCCAGCTCGTCTACGGCGCCGTGCGGCATCGGCTTCTCTGCGACCACATTCTCCAGCGGCTGCTTCATCAACCCATCAAGGAGCTGCCTGTACCCATCCGGCTTGTGCTCGAAATGGGCGTCTATCAAGCGTTGTTCTGCGATAATGTAACCTTTCCCGCGATGGTCCATACGTCGGTGGAATTGGCGAAGAAGCGGGGACACGCCGGCACGGCCAAGCTAGCAAACGCCGTGCTAAAAAAAGTCCCGGAGAGCTTGGAAGACGTCGCTTTGCCTAGCACGGAGGACGAGTGGCATGAATACCTCAGCGTGCGGTATTCGCTGCCCCTTTGGATGGTGCAGCTCTGGGAACGGGATGTGGCGCAAGGCGGCGAACTCGAGGCGCTGTGTCGAGCGATGAACCAAGAGGCCCCCGTTACGGTGCGGACCAACACTACGCGCATGACCCCCGAGGGCCTCGTGGAAGCGTTTGACAAAGCGGATTGCGCGCCCCGCAAGGGGACTTCCGTGCCGGAGGAGATCACACTGGAAAGCGGGCTGCCGCCGGCGCGCTCGAAGCGGTTTGCCGAAGGCGCGTACTTGATTCAGGATCCCGCCTCCATGTTGGCCGCCCATCTGATGGAACCCGAAAGGGGGGAAAGGCTATTGGATCTGTGCGCGGCCCCGGGCGGGAAGACGACTCATTTGGCCCAGCTTACGGAGAGCGCGGCGTTTATTGTGGCGCTGGATAACCAACCCCGCAAACTCGCGCGCATTCGGGAAAACCAGGAACGCCTCGGCTTGGGCGGCATCCGCTTAGTTTGCGCCGATGCCACGCATCCCCCGCTGGAAGCGCCGTTTGACCGGGTTCTACTGGATGCCCCATGCTCAGGCATGGGCGCCATGCGCCGGCATCCCGAATTGAAATGGCGGCTGGACCCGGAAGTAAGCAAGCGAATGGGGCGGCTACAGACGGAATTGCTGCGGTCCGCCGTGCGGCGTTGCAAGACCGGCGGCCGGATTGTATACTCTGTTTGTACCTTTACTTCAGATGAAACGCTACACGTCGTAGCTCCTCTTTGTGAAGAAGGCCTTGTAGAACCGGAAGATGGACCCCAATGGCTCGAACAGTGGCGAAAAGAAAAAGGAACGTATCACACAAGGCCGAATCGCGATGGTTTGGACGCGTTTTGCTTGACAAGGTTGCGGAAAGTATCGTAGGCGTGGTCCTCTTCGTGTTTCGGTTCCTGTGGTGGACCTTCCGATGGACCGTGGCGACAGCAATTCTCTTGGCTATTATGGGCTTCACGGCGCTATATATATTGGACCGGGCGATGGCGGGCGGCGAAATGGTCGAAGTCCCTGACATCCAAGGTCTGCCCATAACCGAGGCCTCCCAAGTGTTGGCCCAACGCGACCTGGAAATTGGGCAACAGCGGGAGAGGATGAGCGAGGAGGTCCCCAGATTCCACGTCATTTCTCAACGGCCGCAGCCGGGCCAGGTGGTGCGGACGGGACGAAGTGTGACGCCCACGGTGAGCGGCCCCGAGCATGTGACAGCTCCGGATGTGGTAGGGAAGTCCCTTTCCGAGGCGCGGGAACAGTTCAACCAGAGCCGCTTCGACATCGGGACCGTATCGCGGTTGGCCGCGGACGAACCCCGCGATACGATACTGGCGCAAGAACCGGGGGCTGGCAGCCGGACCGAACACACCGAGAACATCAACGTTTTGGTGAGCGCCGGCACGGAAGGCGAACGTTTCCTTATGCCCGAGATCGTGGGCGAACCCGTCGAGGATGCCGTGGAAACCTTGCGGGGCTTGGGCATTGAAGCCCAGGCCAACCGCGTGGAGCGCACCGATGCGCCCTACGACGAAGTCCTGGATCAATATCCGCCGCCGGGCACCACGCTTCGCGAGGATGACACCGTCGTATACGATGTGCGGGACTCCGGCGAGGTGGCGCTCGCGGGGCCGCGTCACACGGTGGAACTGTCATACACGATTCCACAGGAAGCCGGACGCCGGGCCGTTACCGTCGAGTTGATCGACCGGCGAGGCTCGCGCCGGACCGCGTTTCCGCGTCCCCAAGACATGCAAGATGGCGAGCCCCCCCGCTATGACCCAGGAACCAGGATCCGGTTGCCCATCAGTTTTCACGATGAGATGACGGTGGAGGTATACTTGGATGGGGAAAAGGTGCGCTCGTACTATTATCAAGGGGACAGCGAACCGGTGATAACCGACTACGAGACGCTACTAGGGGGAAGTGGATAATGCCGGAGTTAAAGATCGCGCCGTCCATCCTCGCCTCCGATTTCAGCCGCTTGGGCGAAGAAATCGAGGCCGTTGTCAATGCGGGCGGGGATTGGATTCATGTGGACGTCATGGATGGCCATTTCACGCCCAACATCACCATTGGCCCGCCAGTGATTGCGGCGCTTCGGTCGAAGTGCTCCGTTCCGCTGGATGTGCATCTCATGATTAGCAATCCCGACTATTACGCTGCGGCCTTTTGTGACGCGGGCGCCGACCTCGTCTCTTTTCATGTCGAGGCGGTAAAACATCCCCACCGGCTCATCACCGCCATCAAGGAGCGGGGCTGTAAGGCGGGGCTGGTGCTTAATCCTGGCACCTCGCATGACGAACTCGAATACCTCGTCGAAAGCGTGGACATGGTGCTTGTGATGACGGTGAATCCCGGGTTTGGAGGCCAGAGCTTCATTCCAGGGATGCTGCGCAAGATTGAGTGCGTTCGCGCCATGATTGGCGATCGCGACCTTGAAGTGGATGGGGGCATCGACGACCAGACGGCGCGCGATGTGGTCGAGGCGGGCGCAAATGTGCTCGTGGCGGGGTCCTACATTTACAAGAGCGACTCCTACATCGACGCCATCGAAAGCCTGAAAGCCGCGGAAAGCGCCGCACCCCAGCGGCGGTAGGCCTCGCGGGCGGCATCCGAGATACAAAAACAACCCTTTGCGTGGCAGGGGGAAAAGGGGGACCACGCAAAGGGTTTGCGAGAGGGGGACCTCGCTAGGAAGAGGGATATTACTTGATCTCAATCTTGCGGGGCCGCATCTCTTCCTTCTTGTACAGCGTCACCCTCAGCAAGCCGTTCTCCATATGCGCATCCACCTTGTCCTGGTCGATGGCGCGGCTCAACGTAAACACCCGCCGGAAATCCGCGCGAGGCCGCTCCCTGGCGCACAGTTGGCCTTCTTCTGTATGGACACGGTGGCCCGTGATCGTGAGTTCGTTGTCCTTAACCTGAACGTCCACCTGATCCTTTGGCACACCGGGCAACTCAGCCTCCAAGGTCACCGTCTCCGCATGTTCCATGATGTTCACCCGCGGAGCCACATAGACCTTTTGCTCTTGCCGTTCTTGCACTGCCGTCGTCATGATAAATCCCTCCTTTTACGTAAGTTATACGGGGATGGCCCGGGCTTTCGCGAATCGCCCGGGCCGCTTCTGTTTTTCGCCGTGCGTTAGTTGACGTTCACCGAAATCTGCTTCGGCTTCGCTTCCTCCCGCTTGGGCAAGGTTACCTTTAGCACACCGTTCTCGTAGTGAGCCTCAACGTTGTTCACATCAAAGCCGCCAGGGATTTCGAAGGAACGCTCGAACCGGCCATACCGCCGCTCAAACCGGCGATATCCGCGTTCTCCTTCCTTCTTATCCTCGTCTTCATACTTGCGCTCGCCTTTGATGGTGAGCACGTTGTCAATCGCAGTCAGCTCCACATCTTCCTTGCGCATTCCAGGAAGATCCATCTCGACGATGTAATGGTCTTCGGTCTCGCGCAAGTCCGCCGTCGGAAGCCATGTCCGTTCCGGCCAGTTCAAATCAGCGGCTCCTTCGCCGAACAAGCGCTGCATTTGCGACTCCAAATCCTGCAGTGCGCTCCAAGGAGCAAGTTCTCCGCGATCTTGTCTACGTACCAGAGCCATAGTATTGACCTCCTTTCTTTCTTCAGGTTTAGGTTCTCGATTTACCGTATTTCGTCGGCCATTCTAAAAGGCTTGCTTCAAAGCCCTTCGTTTCGTTAGCCTTTCGCCTATAACGTAGCAAAGAGGATGCCAAAAAGAGGCCCGATGCTATAACCTCTTGTCACACAAGGATTTACGCGCACGGAGCCGAGGCAGGAAGAAGAAAGAGGGGTGCTGCGATGTTTGGTTTTGAAACAGCCGTTGTTGCCCTTTGAAGCATAAGAAGCCGCCCCCCGGGCATAAAGGGGCGTCGAACGCCCTTGCCGCGGTCGGCGCCGCAGCTCACTGCGCGGGCGCACAGCGGAGAGGTTTACAGCTCAGGAGGGGCCGTCCTCTCGGCTTTGCCCGTTCCCCTCGGCAGCGTTGGATTGGTCCGCTGCAGCCCCCTCTTTAGCGGCGCCACGCTCTTCCGCCTCCGCTTCAAGCAGCTCATCCACGGTCTCCACCACGCGCGCAATCCGCTCGGGCTCGGCCTCGCCATCGACCTTCAGCGCGATTTCGCCATCCGGCGCCGCCACGACCACGCGCGGGACCTCTCCGGGGTAGTTCAAGGCTTCGCATACGGCTCCTTCCCAGTCCATTAGGATGGGATACTCAAGCACTTGGCGGAACCCCAGGCGAATCAGCCCGTGAAACAGGCCAGGCGCCTCGGACAATTCGGCGATTCCCCGCAAGTCAATCTCCAGTTCATACCGTTCGTACAAAGGCCGCACCCAGTCTTCAAGCCCTTCCGAAGCTTCCCGGTCGGCCAAAAGCAAGACCGTCACTTTTTCACGTGGAAAGCGGTACTGGTGCTCGTCCCGGTGCTGATCTTCCAACACGAAATCTGGAACCTGCATCGCGTTCTCCCTTTGTTGCGTGGAGCCGCCGTTATCCGCGAAAGCCAAGGCCCCCGCCGCCCCTACAAACAGTATGCACGCTATAAATCTGCTGAGTGGTCTCACCGGTCAACACCCTTTCTCTAATGTTTTTGGCTCTACGTTGCTGAATTCACCTCCGCCCATTATGACAGAATGGACCGGATTAAGTCGCAGTGGCAAAAGCGCCGATAACTCAGCCCCATCCGCTTGATGGCCCTGTGATTCGCGCCTGGAAGAGGAAGTTAGCCGGCCCGGCGGCCCTATCCTCTCACGGATCTTTGTCCAGCGATTGGCAAGGTATCTTGCGTTTGACACAGGACCTGGCCTGGAGTACAATAAGGCATACACTTGATTAGTATGCCAAACCTTGCGGTTGCCCCTAAAACAAATCCGGGGGAATTGCGTGCGAGAAATCCCATCGCCCCCAACCACGGAGTCATACCATTGAGCACACTAGCAGAAACCGATTATGTATTGTCTGAGTTGCGGCCGGGTGAACGAGGCGTGGTGCAGCGTATTGCGGCGGGGATCTCTAGCCGTCAGCGGATGCTTGAGATGGGGTTCGTGCCGGGCGCCACAGTGCAAGTCGTGCGCGTGTCGCCGTTGGGCGACCCCATGGAAGTCATCGTGTCCGGCTATCATCTGGCGATCCGTCGGCAAGACGCTCGCTGCATAACCTTACGGAGCCCCGCATGAGTCGTGTTGTTATCGCGCTGGCGGGCAACCCGAACACGGGGAAGACCGAGGTCTTCAACGCGCTGACGGGGTTGCGCCAGGCCACGGGCAACTACCCGGGCGTCACCGTGGAGCGCTCAACGGGCGCGGGCCGGTTGAATGGCCAATCGGTGCAATTCCTCGATCTGCCCGGCGCCTACAGCTTGGCCGCGCGGGATCCCAGCGAAGAGGTTACGGTGGACGTGATTGCTGGGCGGCGGATCGATGAAGCGCCGGTGGATGCGGTGGTCGCCGTGGCGGATGCCTCTAATCTTGAGCGGAATCTGTACCTCGCCACGCAGCTCCGCGAGTTAGGCAAACCCCTGGTGGTGGCGCTCAACATGATCGATATCGCCGAGCGCCGCGGACTACACATTGACATGGAAGCCCTTAGCAAAGCCTTGGGCTGTCCCGTGGTTCCGATGTGCGCGCGTAAGCGCCAAGGCATTGAATCGTTACGCGCAGCGCTGGCCAACGCGTTGACGAAGTCAAACGGATATCCCGCCCAACCAGCAGTGGAATATCCCCCGCAGTTGTTGGATGCGCTCCATCAGGTGCAAAAGCAGTTGACGGCGGCGGGCGAGCCGGCCAGTTTTGGCATGGCGCTCCGCCTTCTGGCTGACGCCGGCGGGGAGTTGGAGAGCGATTTGGGGCGCACGCTTGGACCCGCCGGCCGGGACGCCCTGCTGTCGCTACGAGAGAGCACGGAATCTGAGTTGCAGGATTCTATTGCGGCGGTGGAAGCGCAAAGCCGCTACGCCTGGATCCGCAATGTGCTGGAAGGCGCCGTTCAAAAAAGGAAGCTGACAGACCGTAGCTGGACGGGGTGGGCCGACGCTGTGTTGCTTCACCGCGTCGCAGGCCCCATCCTCTTCGCCGGGATTATGCTCTTTGTCTTCCAGGCCATATTCACCGGCTCGGCTCCGTTGATGGAAGCCATCGAGGACGGGGTTGCTGAAGCCTCCGTAGCTGTAGAAGCGGCCTTGCCTGGCGAAATCACCTCCAGCCTTGTGGCCCAGGGCATCATGGGCGGGGTGGGCAGCGTGCTGGTCTTTCTGCCCCCCATACTTGTGCTGGCGCTGTTCATCGCGTTGCTGGAGGACTGCGGCTACATGGCCCGCGCGGCGTTCATCATGGACCGGGTTTTTAAGTGGTGCGGGCTATCGGGCAAAAGTTTTATCCCCTTGCTGACGGGATTCGGCTGCGCCGTCCCCGCCATCATGGCGACGCGGACCATCGAAAGCTCACGCGAACGCATTGCTACAATTCTTATCGTGCCCTTGATGAGTTGCGCGGCCCGGCTTCCCGTCTACGCCCTGCTGATCGGCGCTTTCATCCCAGCGCGGCCCGTCTTGGGGGGCGTGCTTGGTCTTCAAGGCCTCGTCCTGTTTGCGGTGTACATACTGGGCCTCGTGATCGCCTTGCCTGTCGCCTGGCTCTTGAACCGCACCGTGCTGAAGAGCGAGGCCACGCCCTTCCTGCTTGAGTTGCCTACGTACAAGATGCCGCGTGTACGCACCATCGGACATAAGGTGTTCTTACAAGGCAAGGATTTCGTGGTGAACGCGGGCGGCATCATCCTCGCCATGACCATCGTGGTGTGGGCCCTTGCCTTTTTCCCGCAAGAGGAATCCCTCCCCGAAACCGAAACCCCGGCGGTTTTCGCCGCCGCCCCCGGCCAGCGGCCCCTGGTGGGCCATGCCGAGGCTCCACGCGGCCATGAAGCCCCCAACACTATTCACGCAGATGCGCCTTCCGAGGAAATGTTAGGGAGTCCCGGGCAACTGAACAACAGCTACCTTGGCCGAATAGGCCGAACCCTGGAGCCCGTGTTCAAGCCCGTGGGATGGGATTGGCGGGTTGGGACCGCCGTCCTTGCGGCGTTTCCCGCACGCGAGGTGGTCGTGTCCGCCACGGGCGCCATCTTCCATCTCGAAGAAAGCGGCGGCCGTCGCACGCCTGCGTATGCCGAGGACCGTGGACAGGCAGCCCCCGATGATCAGCAAGGGTTGCGCGCCCGGCTCCAGGAAGCCACTTGGCCCGACGGCAAGCCGCTGTTCACGCTGCCTATGGTCCTTGGGCTTCTGGTGTTTACGTCATTGTGCCTGCAATGCGGCCCCACCCTGGCCGTCATGCGCCGGGCGACCGGCTCCTGGCGTTGGCCAGTGTCCGCCTTTGTGGCCATGACGCTGCTGGCCTATGGGGGAGCCTTGCTCACCTACCAGCTAGGCATGTGGCTGGTATAACCAGAAGGATACTATACGGAATGGGAGTACTCGATGGAGTGATAGCGGGGGGCATGGTGCTGTTGAGCGCGGCCTGGCTTGGGCGCCGCTTGTGGCGCTTGATGCGCCGCCCAGACGCGGCGGGTTGCAGTTGCGGACATTGTCCCATGGCTCAGACGCCGGAGAGCGATCCCTGCGGTCCGTGCAAGCCATCCGGAGGGTGACCGCCGGGGTCCTGTGCGGGCGTTTCCACCGGAAACAACAGAGCCCCTCCTAGATATCGCCTCTCGTAAAGGCCTTAAGAGCGCTCACGCTGCGTGTGTGGGCGCTTATTTGTGTCGGGCGCTCAAGAACTGGAAGCCCGAAGCGGGAGTGTGCTACGTTGTCCTCTCGTACTCAATCAGCACGAATGCCGTGGACAACGCGGCTTTGCGCATTGTTGCAAAAAGCCTTGAATCCTAAATGTTCTTGGTTCGCTCTCATGAAACCTCGTAGAAATCCCAATACGAATAAACGAATTCGCCCCGTGGAACGGAATCCCAACGAAAAGGATCGGTTGGAGAACCTTTCCCGCGCGGCGCGGTATCGGGGCAATCCCGGCCATAAGCGGAATCCAGGCGATTTTTGTCTGACACCGCCAAGCCGCCCTCGCATGAACAAATCCCTGTGCGACACGGCTAGCATTTTTTCGCGTTCGGAAGCAGAGGAAATGCTCGGGAAGGGTATACAAAAGGGTTGCATCAGTGTCCAAGAAGCCGGCGGATGGCCCCGTATTGTATGGGCCGTTGCGGACGGGATTGTGCTCGAAGCACGTCTAGACAATGAGGCGCAGGGTACATACCACGGCTATCCATTGGATAGGGAAGACCCTTTTGCTTCAGCCGTTATTGAATTCTGGAATTCGCAATGACTATTCGGTTCTTGGTGGATGCTTGGGAAGACGCGGAGCACGATTCGCCGGAGATCTGTAAGACCGCAGGATCGCTTAGGATTCCGATTGGGCAGCGTTCGCTTACGCGAAACCAAGATGACTGGTCTCAGTCGGTCAAGCAAACCACCCGCGTTGCTGCTTATCCCCTTGCCCAATGGTTCGCCGCGAGCTGGTGGCGCCTAATGTATGAGCCCTTGCCCATGGGGGGTAAGCCTTCAACGTCGTGGCGCATGGCCCATGAGATGCCGGCGGCCGGGTTTGGATTCCTGTGGCCCCGGATCATTTTCGCGCCTGATGGCCAAAATCTGCAGATCTGGAGTGTTCCCACCCGTGACGATAGCGAACAGCCGGTCCGTTATTTGACGGATTGGTGTGGAACCGTCGATCTCCATTGCTTTGCCACGGCCGTTGATGATTTCATGGAGTTGGCGCTGAACCGTTTGGAAGCAGTTGATCTAAGTGAGTCCGAACTGAGAGATATTTGGAAAGAAATCGAAGAAGAGCGAGCCGATCCAGCACTTAAGGAATTCCGGCGCATGGAAGCGATGCTTGGGTTCGATCCGGATGAAATTGACTCGGGAGTCGTAGAGCGCTTTGTTAAATTGCGAGAGTCGATTGGGAAGTCAGCGCCGGACGAAATTGCATCGGCGTGCGCATCCGGCGACCCCATTGCGCGGTTAGGCAACATCGAACAGGTCGCGGAAATGGAAGGCATGCTCGGCGAGTTTGCGATTCCAGAGATCGAGGATCCCGCTGACCGTTATCGCGACCGGCCGCCATGGGTGCGAGGACATGAACTTGCCCGCGCCGTTCGCAAGGATATGGGGCTGAATGGTCAAGCCATATCTGACACCGAATTATCCGCTATAATCAAGCTGACGCCAGAAGAAGCGTTTGGTGAGACTCCATGCCGCGAGCGCATGCCCCTGGGAGTAGCTATTCGCAAGCAGGGAAGTAAGGTCAAGTTTGTGCTCCGCAAGCGCAATCCAGCAGGGCGGCGTTTCGAGCTTGCACGCCTCCTTTGCGATCATTTGCTATTCGGTTGTGACGACAATTGGTTGCCCGCAACGGACACCAAAACCGTTCGGCAGAAGTGGCAGCGCGCCTTCGCCGCGGAATTCTTATGTCCAATAGATGCGCTAATCGAGTGGCTCGATGATGATTTCTCCGATGATTTGGTCGAGAATGCGGCGGATTACTTTGGCGTGTCCGAAAGAACGGTTACGTCCCAGCTAGTCAATCACGGACTGCTCCCAGCATTCACGCTGGACGAGGGACCTGGTATGGACGGCTTCCCATACCAGATTTGATCTTTACCGGCCTGCATCTTGCCCTGCGGGGGTTAGGAAACGGCGGGCCGGGGACAGCTCGCGGGGAGTTGGAATTCAACGAACGCATAAGGAGACGGACCCATGGTTAACCGTCGCGATTTTCTCAAGCAAATGGGGGCGGGCGCGGCTGGGGTATTGGCTGCGGCGGCGCTGCCGAAGACGGCGTTTTCGGCGGAAACGAAACGTCCCAACATCGTCATCATCTACGGCGATGACGTGGGCTACGGGGACATAAGCTCGTACGGCGCGGACCTTATCCAGACGCCTGAGATCGACACGCTGGCGGAGAACGGTCTCCGCTTCACGGACGCCTACTGCACCGCGGCCACGTGTACGCCCAGCCGTTACTCGCTTCTCACGGGCTCCTA
The DNA here is from genome assembly GCA_046497285.1 of Candidatus Hydrogenedentota bacterium. Taxonomy (GTDB): domain Bacteria; phylum Hydrogenedentota; class Hydrogenedentia; order Hydrogenedentales; family SLHB01; genus SKRY01. The sequence goes on along the minus strand of JAWOFY010000065.1, from coordinate 844 downwards.
TGCCTTCCGGCAACCAGGGGCCACCGTTCTGCCGGGCGACGCCAATCTGCTCATCGAGCCCGGGAGCCCCACGCTGCCCGCCGTCCTGCGCGAAGCCGGATACAGGACATCCATCGTAGGCAAATGGCATTTGGGGTTGGGCGATGGCGCCGTGGATTGGAACGCGAGCATCAAACCGGGCCCGTTGGAAGTGGGCTTTGACGAGTCCTTCATCATCCCCGCCACGAACGACCGCGTGCCCTGTGTGTACGTCAAGGGACACGAAGTTCACGGCCTAAGCGAGGACGACGATCCCATCCGCGTAAGCTATGACGGCCCCATAGGCGATTTGCCCACCGGTCACAGCCATCCCGAAAAGCTACGCTATCCCGCCGATGATCAACACTCCGGGACCATCATCGCCAACATCAGCCGCATCGGTTACATGGAAGGCGGTCAGTCCGCGTGGTGGGACGACGAGGAAATGGCCCCTCTGCTGGCGGAACGCGCGCGGGCCTTTATCGAGGCCGAGCAAGACGGTCCCTTTTTCCTGTATCTTTCCATGCACGAGAATCATGTCCCCCGCGCGCCGCACGAGAAATTCGTCGACGAAAGCGAAACCGGCCTGCGCGGCGACGCGGTCGTGGAGCTGGATTGGGTGGTGGGCCAAATCCTGGAGAAACTCGACGAGCTGGACCTGCGAGAGGAAACGCTGGTCATCTTCACGAGCGACAACGGGCCCGTCTTCTTCGATGGCTACGAAGACGGCGCGCTGGAACACCACGGAGGCCACCGCCCCAGCGGTCCTTACCGGGGTGGGAAGTACCAAGCCTTCGAGGGCGGCACGCGCATGCCCTTTATCGTG
>JAWOFY010000016.1:0-11736 GCA_046497285.1 Candidatus Hydrogenedentota bacterium | reverse complement strand
GAGATCGTGATGCCCCGCTCCTTCTCTTCGGGAGCCTTGTCAATACTGTCAAACTCCATCCACGTCGCGCCGCCCGTCTCGGCAAGCGCCTTGGTGATCGCGCTCGTCAACGTCGTCTTCCCATGGTCCACGTGACCAACCGTGCCGATGTTGACGTGCGGCTTCGTGCGTTCAAATTTCTGCTTCGCCATTGACTCGCGTCTCCTTCCCTAACACTCCGATTTCCGTTAGCGCCAGCTTATCTTTTCGGCCTACCCGCGCGTTCCAAGGGCTACGCGGCGCCGCTACGCTCCATAATTTCCCGGGCGACATTTGCCGGGACTTCTTCGTAACCTGAAAACTCCATGCTATACGAGGCCCGCCCCTGAGTCCGCGAACGGATGTCGTTCGCGTACCCGAACATCTCGGACAACGGCGCCTTCGCATGCACCTTGCGCACGTTGCCTTGCTGCTCCATGCCCTCCAGGCGGCCTCGGCGGCTATTAAAGTCGCTGATCACCTCGCCCGTATATTCGTCCGGACACACCACCTCAACCTCCATAACAGGCTCCAGCAGAACCGGCCGGCCTTTTGGAGCGGCTTCCCGCACCGCTATGGATCCGGCCGCCTGGAACGCAATCTCCGACGAATCCACCTCATGGTAGCTGCCATCCAACAAGATGACTTTCACATCCACCATGGGGTACCCGGCGACAATGCCGCTTTCCAACGCCTCTTTCGCGCCCCGTTCCACGGCGGGAATAAATTCTTTTGGGATAACCCCGCCCACAATCTGGTTTTCAAATACGAAGTGCGAACCTGGCTCGGCCGGCTCCAGAGCCAACTTGACGTGGCCGTATTGTCCACGCCCGCCGGATTGCCGGACAAACCGGCCCTCGGCTTCACAACGGGTCCGCAGGGTCTCGCGATAGGCCACCATGGGACGCCCAATATTCGCCGCGACATTGAATTCCCGCTTCATGCGGTCGCAGATAATGTCGAGGTGCAACTCACCCATGCCCGCGATGATGGTCTGCCCCGTCTCCTCGTCTTGCCGCACCCGGAACGTCGGGTCTTCTTCGCTAAGCTTGACCAAGGCATCCGAGAGTTTATCCTGGTCCGCCCGGCTCTTAGGCTCAATAGCTACGTGAACCACCGGCTCGGGGAATTTGACCGACATAAGCGTAATGGGAGCGCCCGGATCACACAAAGTGTCCCCCGTGGTCGTCTTTTTGGCGCCGATCACCGCGCCTATGTCTCCAGTCCCGAGTTCTTCAAGTTCGATACGCTCATCGGCATGCATTTCAAGCAGCCGCCCGAGGCGCTCCTTTTTTCCCGTCCGGACGTTGAGGACTTGAGCCCCCGCCTTGATACTTCCCGAATAGACACGCACAAAAGTCAGCCGCCCGACGTGCGGATCGGTAAGGATCTTGAACGCCAACGCGCTGAACGGTTCCTCATAGGAGGGCGCCCGCGTAAGTTCCTTGCTTTCGTCGCTCGGATCATGCCCCGCAATCGCGTGCATATCCAGAGGCGAGGGCAGATAATCCACCACCGAATCCAACAAGAGCTGGATCCCTTTATTCTTCAGAGCCGTGCCGCAAAGAACCGGACAAATCTCCAGCGCGAGCGTCCCTTTACGCAACGCCACTCGAAGCTCGTCGTCCGTGACGTCTTCCTCGTGAACATATCGCTCCATCACGACTTCGTCCACTTCGGCCGCCATCTCAACCGCGGCAAGGCGCGCATCTTCGAAGGCGTCCACGTAGTCTTCGGGGATGTCCTTAAAGACCAGCTTCGCATTGACGCCCTCGCCTTCCCACGTCACCATCCGCCGTCCGACCACGTCGATGACGCCTCGGAAACTATCTTCTTGGCCAACGGGGATCTGAAGACGGACAGGCATTGCTCCAAGGCGTTCCCGCATGCTCTGCACTGCCTTGTCAAAATCCGCGCCGACCCGGTCCATTTTATTGATAAACGCGACGCGCGGCACCTTGTAGCGATCCGCCTGATGCCATACCGTTTCGGATTGGGGCTGAACCCCGGCCACTGCGCAAAACACCGCCACGGCCCCGTCCAACACGCGCAAACTCCGTTCGACCTCCGCCGTAAAATCGACGTGGCCGGGCGTGTCAATGATATTGATGCGATGCTTGTTCCATTCGCACGCCGTGGCTGCCGACGTAATCGTGATTCCACGTTCGCGCTCTTGGTCCATGTAGTCGGTCGTAGCGGTACCCTCGTGGACCTCCCCCACTTTGTGCAACCGGCCCGAATAGAACAGGACCCGTTCAGTCACAGTCGTTTTACCCGCATCAATGTGAGCCATGATGCCGATATTACGAACAGTTTCTAGTGGGTAACGACGTCGAGTCACGACTTGCTTTTCCTTCTCTAAATGTAATCCGTGAGCGCTTCTTCTACTACGGTGCTTCGAGACGCGACGCGCACATAACGCCCGCCTTTGCGTTGCCCCAAACCGCATGACAACGCACACGCCCCTCCATGTTCAACACCACCCATGGAAAAGCGCACAATCCAACGGATTTAGTTGTTTCTTCAAGGAAGACGGATTGGCTGCCCCGGCTTGCGCGTCGCAGGTCACCTTATTTCGCCCCCGACACGGGCCAGCCACACATGTCCAGAGAAAAGGGTGCAGCCGGTTTGAGGCCCCTCGCAACCCCCGGCCCGGCCGCCGTCAGAAGCGCAGGTGGGCAAAAGCCTTATTCGCCTCGGCCATCCGGTGTGTATCGTCCTTACGCTTGATGGTCGCCCCCTGATTATTATAGCAATCCATCAACTCGCCCGCCAATCGTTGCGCCATGGTCTTCTCACTACGCCCCCGCGAGAATCCAATGACCCAGCGAAACGCCAGAGCAGTCCGGTTGGCCGGCGCAATTTCCACAGGGACTTGGTACGTGGCCCCGCCTACCCGGCGCGACTTCACCTGCAGCAGGGGTTTGGCATTCTCGAGCGCCGTCTCAAATACTTTTAGCTCGTTCTCGTTCGGCATGCGCTCGGCAATAATGCCCAGTGCGCCGTACACAATGGATTCGGCCACACTCTTCTTGCCCCACCGCATAACCGTGTTAATAAACTTGGCGACAAGCTGGCTCTTGTATTTTGGATCCGGCAGCGGCTGCCGTTTAGGTACTTCGCGACGTCGTGGCATGACTCTAAGCCAGCTCCCTTATTTCTTTGGTTTTTTCACACCGTACTTGGACCGGCTTACCCAGCGCCCCAAGTGCAGCTTCTTTCCACCCTCATCCTTCGTGGTCGCCTGGCCACCCATATCTCCCTGGGCGTCCAACACCCCACGCACCAAATGGTACCGTACGCCCGGCAAGTCCTTCACCCGGCCTCCTCGAATCAAGACCTGCGAGTGCTCTTGCAGGTTGTGGCCGATGCCAGGGATATACGAGGTAACTTCCATTCCATTCTTCAGGCGCACGCGGGCCACCTTGCGCAATGCCGAGTTCGGCTTTTTCGGGGCCATCGTAAAGACGCGCGTACACGTTCCGGAAGCCTGCGGACACTGTTTCAGCGCAGGCGCGTTCGTTTTCGCCTTCCGCCGGACCCGCGCATTACGCATAAGCTGGTTCATTGTTGGCAAGGTCGTCTCAACTCCTTACTACCCTGTTATTCGCGCATGTAAAGACACACAAAACTCTGTCACGTCAGCGGCTGGTTAGCATAACAAAAAACAAACCCTTTGTCAACACCCTACAGGCCTTTTCAAATAAAAAAATCCAAATAACCCGCCGCGCCAATAGCCGCCTCCCTTTTTTCACGCAGCACATACGCCTTGTGAAGAGCAATCCAACTTCCGCGGCCCCCGGCAATAGGGCCGGAAAAGCCCTTCGGCCGCTGCTGGCCGGGGAGGGGAGCTGTCATCCTCTCCCCGGCTGCCGCGCATCTATCGGTCTTTACTTTCCGGAGCAGCGCGCACCGATGCTTCAGGCTATGGCGCCGCCCGCTTCTTCTTCGCTGCTCTCCTCGGATTCGACGGTTATCGCGCTGTCCTCGCCAACGCTCAATTCCTCGGAGAAGTCTTGGGCCGCATCCTCGGTCACCACGGGCTGCGTGTCCTGATAATGAGCGCTTCCCGTCCCCGCGGGGATAAGGTGGCCGATGATGACATTCTCCTTCAGTCCAGTGAGGTAATCGCGCTTACCCGAAAGGGCCGCCTCCGTCAACACCCGGGTGGTCTGTTGGAACGAAGCCGCCGCGATGAAGCTATCGGTGCTTAGCGCCGCCTTCGTGATTCCTTGCAAGATGGGTTCGGCCTCGGCCGGGCGACCGCCTTTGGCGAGGGTCTGCTCATTGATTTCGCGGAACCGAATCTTATCCACTTCTTCCTGCGCCAGCAGCGGCGTATCGCCGGGATCGTCCTTCACCCGGACCTTACGCAACATCTGCCGTATGATAACCTCAATGTGTTTGTCGTTGGTGCGCACGCCTTGGACACGATAGACCTGCTGAATCTCGTCAAGGAGATACTTGCGCAAGGCGTCTTCGCCCTGCACTTCAAGCATATCCTGCAAGACCACAGGCCCGTCGGTCAGCCGCTGCCCCGCATAGACCCGGTCACCGGCTTGCACGTTCAGGTGTTTGCCCGGCGGAATGGTGTACTCCCGCTCTTTGCCCATGCCGGGCACGACCTTGAGTTTCTTCTGGCCCCTCGAGCTGCTTCCAAGCTCCACTACACCGTCAATATGACTAATGATAGCGGGATCTTTCGGCGTCCGCGCCTCGAACAACTCGGCCACGCGCGGCAAACCACCCGTGATGTCCTTGGTCTTACTGAACTGACGCGGCGTCTTGGCCAGCAAGTCGCCCGCCTGTACTTCTTGCCCTTCGGCAACCATCACGTGGGTCTGGCCAGGTATCGTGGCATAGGCCAACACTTCATCGTTTTCGCCCAGAATCGTGATCTGGGGATGGAGATCTTGTTTGTGCTCGGTAATGACACGCTCTTCCATACCCGTGTCGGGGTTGGTTTCCACGCGCATGGTCACGCCTTCCACCATACCTTCGAGATGGACCCGGCCTGACGCCTCGGCCACGATGGTGCTGTTATAGGGATCCCATTGATAGAGAATCTGCCCTTTACGGAGTTTCTGGCCGTCTTCGGCGACCAACACCGCGCCGGTGGGCAAGACGAAGCGCTGTACCTCCCGCCCTTCCGCGTCATGCAGGCTGACCTCGCCGGCCCGGTTCACGACGACCCGCTTATCCTGGCGGCTAATCGCCGTCTTAACGCCATGGTAATGCACCGTGGCCGTTTCCGGCATTTTGATGTCGCTGGCCTCCACCTGGCGGCTAGCCGCCCCGCCAATATGGAACGTGCGCATGGTGAGCTGCGTGCCGGGTTCGCCAATGGCTTGCGCGGCGATGATGCCCACGGATTCGCCCAGCTCCACGAGCTTGCCCGTAGCCATGTTGCGGCCGTAGCATTTCGCGCACACGCCGCGCTTGCTCTGACACGTGAGCACGCTGCGGATGGTGACCCCAGGCAGCCCAAGCTCGCCAAGCCGGGCGGCTTTCGTCTCGTCAATCTCCTCATCGGCCCGGACAACAGGCTCGTTCCGCGTGGGATCCATGATATCTTCCAAGGCATAGCGTCCGACGAGCCGTTCCTCCAGGGCCTCGACGATTTCTGGGCCATCGGACAACGCCTCGACGTACACGCCCGCCAACGCGCCGCAGTCGTCTTCCTCAACCGTCGCATCCTGGGCCACGTCCACTAGCCGCCGCGTCAAGTAGCCGGCGTCCGCCGTTTTCAACGCGGTATCGGCCAATCCTTTGCGGGCGCCGTGGGCCGAGATGAAATACTCCAGCACGGTCAGTCCTTCACGGAAATTCGAGGTGATCGGAGATTCAATGATGTCGCCCGACGGCTTCGCCATCAGCCCGCGCATGGCCGCCAACTGCCGAATCTGCTGCTTGCTGCCGCGCGCGCCCGAGTCCATCATGAGATAGACGCCGGTAAAGCCTTGGTCTTGTTCCGCCAACGCCTTAAGCATAGAGCCGGACACTTCTTCCGTGGTGGCCGTCCACTGGTCGATCACCTTGTTATACCGCTCACCCTGGGTGATAAGGCCGTTCTGATACATCTCATCGATGCGGGCCACCTCTTCCAGGGCCTGTTCAATAAGCTGAGGCTTTTCTTCGGGCACCGGCATATCGGATATCGCGATGGAGAGTCCCGAAAGCGTCGAGTAACGGAAACCCATATACTTGATCGCGTCGGCCAGCTGTACGGTTCGCGTGTGGCCCCAGCGGGCGTACGCCCGGGCCAATAGATCCCCCACTCCGCTCTTATTGAGGTAGGTATTGACCTCTTCAAGCGGGACATCCTCGCCCAAACCTTCCTTCAGCACGACACGGCCGACCGTGGTGTCCACGACCTCCCCATCGCACCACACCTTGATGCCGGCATGCAGGTCCGCTTCTCCCATTTCAAGGGCGAGCAACACCGAGGCCGTGTCCGGATATATCCTGCCCGGCTCCAGGATTTCGCCGTTGGGACCCGTCCATTCTTTACGCCATTCGCCTTTCGCGCCCACGCGCTGCTTGGTAATATAGGATAAACCAAGAACAACGTCTTGGCCCGGCGTAATGATCGGCTCTCCGTTCGAAGGCGCAAAAATGTTCGTGGAAGCCATCATCAACAGCCGCGCTTCCAACTGGGCCGCGGGCATCAGGGGGACGTGCACGGCCATTTGGTCGCCGTCGAAGTCGGCGTTGAACGCCGCGCACACCAGCGGATGGATCTGAATCGCCTTACCCTCGATAAGCACGGGCTCGAACGCCTGAATGCCAAGCCGGTGCAACGTGGGCGCACGGTTAAGCAAGACCGGGTGGTCCTGAATCACTTCTTCAAGGATGTCCCACACTTCGGTCTGACCTTGGGCAATCGCTCGTTTGGCCGCCTTGATGGTCGTGGCCGAGCCCCGCTCCTTCAGTTCCCGAATGATGAACGGCTCAAAAAGTTCGAGCGCCATTTTCTTCGGCAGACCGCATTGGTGGAGCTTGAGTTCGGGCCCAACTACGATGACCGACCGGCCGGAGTAGTCCACCCGCTTACCCAACAGGTTCTGCCGGAAACGCCCCTGCTTGCCCTTGAGCATGTCGCTGAGGGATTTCAGGGGCCGGTTGCCCGCGCCAAGCACGGTCCGCCCGTGACGGCCATTATCAAACAGCGCGTCCACGGCCTCCTGGAGCATCCGCTTCTCGTTGCGGAGAATAACCTCCGGCGCCCTCAGCTCCATCAACCGCTTGAGGCGGTTGTTCCGGTTGATCACCCGGCGATAGAGATCGTTCAAGTCACTGGTGGCGTAGCGGCCGCCTTCCAGGGGCACCAAGGGACGCAGGTCCGGCGGAATCACCGGAATCACATCAAGCACCATCCAAGCCGGGTTGTTGCCAGACTTGCGCAACGACTCAACAACTTTCAACCGTTTAATGGCCTTGGTGCGGGCCTGCTTCGAGGTGGCCGTACTGAGTTGCTGGTGCAATTCCGCGCTCAGCGCCTCAACATCAACCTCTTCCAACAGCATCTTGATGGCCTCGGCGCCCATCTTGGCCACGAACCGGTCGCCCCAATCCTCGCGGGCGTCCTGGTATTCGTCCTCGGTCAAGGTGGCCATCTTCTCGAGGCTTGTGTCGCCGGGATCCACGACAATGTAATTCTCGAAGTAGATGATGCGTTCAAGCACGCGAATCGACAAATCCAACACATTGCCAATACAACTCGGCGTGGTCTTGAAGAACCAAATGTGCGTCACGGGCACGGCGAGATCGATGCTTCCCATGCGCTCGCGCCGCACCTTAGCCTCGGTGATCTCGACGCCACACCGGTCACACGTGATGCCGCGGTGCTTGACTTTCTTGTATTTGCCGCACCCGCATTCCCAATCCTTCACGGGACCGAAAATGCGCTCACAGAACAGCCCATCCTTCTCGGGCTTGAACGTGCGGTAGTTAATGGTCTCCGGTTTCTTCACCTCGCCACGGGACCACTTCTGAATCTCTTCGGGCGAAGCCAAACGCATGGCGATGGCGTCGAACCGCTCGGCTGTGGTGGCTACATACTTGGACAACGTTTAACCCTCCAGCATTTCTTCTTTTTCTACGTCGCTCCCGTCGTCCACGCGCAATAGCTTAATGACGTCGAGGCACAGCGCCTGCATTTCCCGCACAAGGACATTAAACGATTCCGGCGTGCCGGGTTCGACTTCGCGGTCGCCCTTGACCACCGCCTCATACGCCTTGGTGCGGCCCTGAATATCGTCGGACTTGATGGTCAGCAACTCTTGCAGCGTATAGGCGGCGCCATATGCCTGCAAGGCCCATACCTCCATCTCACCAAAACGCTGTCCGCCAAACTGGGCCTTCCCACCGAGGGGCTGCTGGGTCACCAGCGAATAGGGGCCAATCGCCCGGGCGTGGATCTTGTCGTCAATGAGATGGTTGAGTTTCAGCATGTAAATCTGCCCCACCGTGACCTTTTGGTCGAAGGGCTTGCCCGAGCGTCCATCGCGCAACTCGATCTTGCCATCCTCGGGCAGGCCGCCGCGGCGCAGATAATCGCGAATCACTTCCTCGCTGGCGCCGTTGAACACGGGCGTGGCCACTTTCAACCCTAAAGCCTTGGCCGCCCAGCCCAGGTGCGTCTCCAGCACCTGGCCCACATTCATGCGCGAGGGCACGCCCAACGGATTGAGCACGATCTCCACCGGCGTGCCGTCGGGAAGGAAAGGCATGTCCTCCACGGGCAGGGCCTTGGCTATTACCCCTTTGTTCCCGTGACGCCCCGCCATCTTGTCGCCGACGGCGAGGGGGCGCTTCGTGGCGACGTAGACTTTTACATGCTTGATAACCCCGGGGGGCAGCTCGTCGCCCTTCCGTAGTTGCTCAATACGCGTGTCGCGGAAAGCGATAAGTTTGGCCTCTTCCATCGCGGCCATATTCACCAACCGGGTCAGCCGGCGTTGGACCTCGCGATCGTCCACCTTGAGCCGCGCCAGCACGCTGTAATCGGCCTTTTCAAGACTGCTTACCTTGACCCTTTTGCCCTTCTCGAGCACCAACTCGTCGGTCTTGTGGTCCACGACATCTTCTTGGATCTTCATCCCGATGATGTCTTCTTTGATAAGCTTGACAAAGGTCGAGCGAATCTCGTTGATGCGTTCTTCGTACTCGCGTTTGACGCGCGCCACCTCGGCCTGGAGGGCGCTTTTCGCGCCTTCTTCCGAGCCCTTGTCGCGCCGGCTCGCCACCTTCACGTCCACCACGACGCCTTCGACGCCAGGCGGGACGGTGAGCGAGGCATCCCGCACATCCTCGGCCTTCTCACCAAAGATAGCCCGCAACAGCTTCTCTTCCGGCGCCAGCTCCGTCTCGCCTTTGGGCGTCACCTTGCCCACGAGGATGTCGCCGTGCTTGACCTTCGCGCCAGGACGCACGATGCCCATCTCGTCCAGATTCTTAAGGGCGTCCTCGCTGACATTGGGAATGTCCCGGGTGAGTTCCTCGGCGCCCAGCTTGGTGTCGCGCGCTTCGAGGTCAAAAACCTGGATGTGCACCGAGGTATACGTGTCATCCTTCACCAAGTCTTCGCTGATAAGAATGGCGTCCTCGAAGTTGTACCCTTCCCAAGGCATGAACGCCACCAGCACGTTCTGCCCCAGGGCCAGCTCGCCGTGATCCGTGGCGGGGCCGTCGGCTAGGATGGCGCCGGCTTCCACTTTGTCGCCGCGGTTCACGATGGGCCGCTGGTTAATGCAGGTATTTTGGTTGGACCGCACATACTTCTTCAGCCGGTATTCATCAACGTCCGCCCGGAAGGGGTTTTCGTGTTCCAGGTCTACCGTTTCCTCTTCCTTCCGAACGCGAATCAGCTCGCTATCCACGTACTCGACCACGCCCGCGCGCTCCGCCCGGATGACGGTGCCCGAGTTACGGGCTGTTACCTCTTCGAGACCGGTGCCCACCAGCGGCGCCTCCGTCCGCAACAAGGGCACGGCCTGGCGCTGCATGTTCGACCCCATCAAGGCGCGGTTGGCGTCGTCGTGCTCAAGAAACGGGATCAACGCCGCCGCCACGCTCACCAACTGCTTCGGCGAGACGTCCATGTAATCCACCTGCTTGGGGTCGATGCTTGGAAAGTCATCCCGGTGGCGGGAGAGCACCTGCGGATTCACAAAGCGCTTCTTCTCATCCAGCGGCGCGTTCGCCTGGGCAATAACGTAATTGTCTTCGTCATACGCCGAAAGGGATTCCACTTGCTCCTGCACCACGCCGTTGTCCACCTTGCGATAGGGCGTCTCCAGGAACCCGTACTTATTAAGGCGCGCATAAGTGGCCAACGAAGCCATGAGGCCGATGTTCGGCCCTTCCGGCGTCTCAATGGGACAAATGCGGCCATAGTGCGTGGGATGCACGTCGCGCACCTCGAAGCCAGCCCGTTCCCGGCTGAGGCCTCCGGGACCCAATGCGCTCAAGCGGCGTTTGTGGGTGAGTTCAGCCAACGGATTGATCTGGTCCATGAAATGGGAGAGCTGACTCCGCCCAAAGAAGTCCTTAATGACGGCGCCCACGGGCTTGGGATTGACCAGATTCTGCGGCGTAAGCTGGTCTTCCTCTTGATAATTCATCCGCTCGCGGACCGTCCGCTCCATCCGCACCAAGCCGATCCGCACCTGATTGGCGAGCAGTTCGCCCACGGCCCGGACCCGGCGGTTACCCAGATGGTCGATGTCGTCCTCGACGCCCTGGCCGCCGCGGAGCCCTACCAGGTATTGAAGGGTGGCCACCACGTCCTCTTTGGTCAGCACCTTCGTTTCCTGGGGAATCTCCAATCCGAGCTTGCGGTTGATCTTGTATCGGCCCACAGGCGCGAAATCGTACCGGCTCGCGTCAAAAAACGTCTTCTGGAAGAAGGAACGCGTCGTCGCGTCCGTGGCGGGGTCGCCCGGCCGAATGCGAGCGTAAATCTCCCGGTAGGCGTCATCCTGCGTCTGGGTCTTATCCAAGTTCAGCGTTTTGATCATGGACGGATCGCGCATGACGTCTTCATTCTTGACCAACGCAAACGACTTCACGCCGGACCCAAGGATACGGCCAATGGCGGCCTCTGTCAGATCCGCACCGGCGTCGGCAAGCACCTCACCCGTTTCCTCGTCTATGATGTCCTCGGCGATAACGCGGCCAACAAGGTCTTCGGGATCATAGCTCTTATTGCCGATTTTGACTTTGCTTCTGCCGGGCTTCGCCTCTTCCGTGGAGTAGAAGAGCTTGAGGATGTCCTCGTTTTCTTCCATGCCAAACGCGCGCAGGAACGCCGTGGCGTGAATCCGCGATTTCCGGTCCACGGTCAGCCAAATTACATCGTTAATATCGTACTCGAACTCGAGCCACGCTCCCCGATAGGGGATGATGCGGCCCGTCAATAGCGACTTCCCGTTTTGATGCTGCTTGCGCTCGAAGCTCACACCCGGCGACTTGTGGAGCTGACTCACGATGACCCGCTCAGCGCCGTTGATGATGAACGTGCCCGTCTGCGTCATCATGGGCAGCTCACCCAAAAACACTTCTTGCTCCACCATGAAGCGCTCGCGCTGTTCGCCGCTCGACCCCACCTCTTCGTACCTAACCAACCGCAGCAGCGCCTTCAATGACGCGGCATACGTCACGCCCCGCTCTTGCGCTTCTTCCACGGTGTACTTGGGGGGAGCAAAGGAGTAGTTG
>JAWOFY010000479.1:0-14151 GCA_046497285.1 Candidatus Hydrogenedentota bacterium | reverse complement strand
CCGCGTTGGAACATAGTCTCGCCCATCCCGCATCTCCACCGAGGGCGCCACCGCATCCGCGCTTAACCTGAAAATGCGCTGCCCCAGGTAGCGCCCGTAGGTATGATACGCCACGATAAACCCCACAAAGGACAAAACCGCTATAAGCAAAGCTTCCATCGCTCGTTCCCGCCTCTAGAATGGTTCCCCATGCACACTCAACCATTGTAGGCTATATCATTCACCGCTATCGATCAAGACTTCGTAGATGGGGCTACGCTGGTAGGAGGTACACCGCCTTACTGCTTCTTGGCCCCTGCGCCAAACCGTTCACGCAGCATCGCGTACAGGCCTCCGAAAGCTCCGTTACTCAGGATCAAAACCACATCTCCCGGCGCCATATGCTTCGAAATGTGGTTCGCGATTTCCTCGACATCATCCGTTGCATACGCTTCCCGGCCCCTTTGGCGCAGAGCGCCAACCAGACCCTCCCGATCCAAGCGTTCCTCTGGCGGGATGTTGGTTCCTCGGTGGATGGCGCCGATCCAGACGTGGTCCGCCCCACTCAAAGCCTCTTCCAACTCAGTCTGAAAACGGTTCGTCACCGTAGTGTTGGAGCGGGGTTCGAACGCCACCCATAACCGCCGGCCCGGCCAGCGGTCCCGCGCCGCTTCGATGACGCCCCGGATGGCGGTGGGGTGATGGGCGAAGTCGTCAACAAAAAGGGCGCCCTCGTGTTCGAGAAAAACCTCCATTCGCCTCCGGACGCCCTTGAAACGCGGCAAGGACTCCTCCACCTGCGCCGCCGTGACGCCCAAGGCCCCCGAGACGGCGATAGCCCCGATGGCGTTCTGAAGATTGTGCCGCCCCGCCAATGGCGCTTCACATTCGCCCCAAAAAACGCCGTCGCGGTAAATGCGAAGAGCCGGGTTAAAGCCTCGCCGGATGATTTCGCCCCGCCAGTTCGCCTCCCTGGAGAAACCGTACGTGACCACTGGACTAAAGGCATGCGGCGCCAACGCCATGGCGCCGGGATCATCGGCGCACAATACCAGCTGTCCGGAGGAGGGGACCTGGCGTAGCATGAACCGGAACGCCCGCTCGATGTCAGCGAGGTCGCGGTAAATGTCGCCGTGATCAAACTCGATCGACGTAACCAAGGCAACTTCCGGGATGTAGTGGAAGAATTTGGCCCGTTTGTCGAAGAAGGCGGTGTCGTACTCGTCTCCTTCAATCACGAACGGCGCATCCACGGCGCCGAGCCGGGAGGAATGAGCAAAATCCATGGGCTGTCCACCAATGAGATACCCGGCCTCATGGCCGGCTCTGTCCAGCAGATACGCCGTCAATGCCGTCGTCGTGGTTTTGCCGTGCGTACCACAGATCGCCACGGGCCGCCGGAAACGCAGGATGTGCTCTTTCAGCCATTCTGGAAGGCTAAGGTAGGGTGTCCGCCGATCAAGCGCCGCTTCGACCTCCGGATTGCCCCGGCTTAGCGCGTTTCCAATGATGACGGCGTCCGGTTGCCACTGAAGGTTTTCGGCAGCGTAGCGTTGGCTCACCGGAATCCCCAGCTCTTCGATCATCGCGCTTGCCGGCGGATAAAGGGGATTGTCGCTTCCGCGCACCTCGCAACCCATTTCAAGCGCCAGCCGGGCTCCAGCCACCATGGCGCTCCCCCCGATTCCAGAGAAATGCAGCCGCTGCCGGGAAGGGAGGTGACCGTGTGTAGTCATGAATTATGGGTGTTCCTGTTCAGCGACTTGCAGAAGTCCCTTGGTCAAGGGTGAATCTTGCTCAGAACCGCTGAAATACTCGGTATTGTAATCGGTTGCGGCGGCAAGGCGGACCTCTTCTTCACTTCTGCAAGTCGCTCTGTTGAGTGATTCGTGATCAAGGGAAATATCGGCATCCTGTGGCGGAACCATACCTTAACGGACCTTTTCTGTCAAAGCGGAAGCGTCTGGACGGCGGATTCACGCGAACTAAAGGCGGCCGCCGTTCCCGCCGATGATCACGCTAAATGAATTAGGGAGGTGCGAAATGACGCGAGCCGCAAAGTGGGGCGCTGTTTTGAGACAAGGTTGGGAAAGGACATGACTATGGATATCCAAGACGTAACCTCGCGAAGGGTGGTTCTGGAGCCATCCATTATGAGACACCCCCAAAAGGGCGACGCGGAGCCCAACCGCGTCGAATCGGCGGAGCTGCCCATCAAAGGCGGCCTGTTGGAGGAATTACAGAAAACGCCGGGATTCACACCGAAAGACCTTCTCAAGGAAAAGGCGATGATGGTCGGCGAGGCGGTCAATTTATTGAACAGAGGGCTGGACTACTGGGTGGACGAGGACACCGATCAGATTATTATGCACATTGTAAATCGACACACCCAAGAAGTGATACGACAAATCCCCCCTGAGGAAATTGTAGATATTTCCAAACGGCTCCAGCAGCTCGTGGGACTGATCTTCGACAAGGAAACCTAAGGAGGAAACCACTATGGGTAGTAGCTTCAGCACGGGCGGCTTGGTTTCTGGTATGGACACCGATTCAATGGTCCGGCAGTTAATGGCGCTTGAACGTAAGCCCATTCAACGCATCGATAACCGCATCACGGCCGCCGAAGAAGAACAAGAAGCCATTGGCGGGCTTCGAGAGACCTTGCAGTCTCTCCAAAGTCAGGCCGACGATCTTCGTACGCAGGATCTCCTCAACCAGTTTAGCGCTTCGTCCTCGGAATCAAGCGTCGTGAAGGCCGAGACGAGAGGCGATACGCCCGCCGAGGGAACCTACGATATCGAGGTTCTTCAGTTGGCCAATGCCACGCTCGCCACCAGCAGCGCGAAAATGGGGGCAGCCATTGATCCAAACGCCACCCTGGAAAATAGTGGCATGCGCACCGAGGTAACGCAGGGCCAATTCGCCATCAATGGCGCGACATTTGACGTCGATCCCACTCAACAGAGTCTTCAGGACGTGCTTAATCTCATCAACGACTCCGACGCGGGCGTAACCGCCTCCTACGATACCGCCACCGACAAGGTGACTATCGAAAACACGGACGGCAGCAACACATACATCAACTTTCACGGCAGCCAAGAAGACGGACAATCCACCAGCAATTTCGTCGAGGCGATCAATATTGATGGCGCGACCGCTGAGGCTGATGGGACAATGACGAGCACGCAAACCTTGGGCGCCGTGGATTACAGCGAGACGCTCGCCGATGTGGGGTTCTCGGGTGGAGATCAAGTAACGGCGGGCGCTTTCGAGATCAACGGCGTTGGCATCACGGTGGATCCCCAACAAGACAGCCTTCAAGATGTGCTGGACCGGATCAACAGCTCCGACGCGGACGTGATGGCCTCCTATGATAGTATCGGCGACCAAATACGCGTGGAAGCGCTTACACCGGGGGCCACCGAGATCTCGTTTGCATCGGGCAGCAGCAATTTCCTCGACGTGGCGAACCTCGCCAACGCCGAACAGGACTTGGGACAGAGCGCCGAATTCACGGTCAACGGAGAGACGCAGTCCAGAAACACGAACACCGTCACGGACGCGATCGGGGGCGTGGAGCTCAACCTTAGGAATGTAGGCAACAGCACGCTAACGGTTGAGCGTGACGAGGAGGCCACGGTAGAAGCCGTTCGTGATTTTATCGGCGCCTTCAATGACGCGTCAGGCGAACTGCGCAACCTCACGGGGCGCGAAGGCGCTCTTTCAAATGACGTCACGGTTCGCCAGACTGAGAGTATGATGCGCGGCATCCTCTTCGACACGGTGGGCGAAGCGGGGGGCGAACTGGAAACGCTTTTGCAGGTAGGCGTCAGCACCGGCCGGGACTCCTCGCTCCAGTTCGACGAGGACCAATTCCTCGAAGCGCTCCGGTCGAATTCGTCGGGGGTTCAGGCCCTCTTTTCCAATGCCGATAACACGGGCATAGCCGACCGGCTAGAAAACTATCTGGACGACGTGGCGGGCCGCCGGGGCATGCTGGACAACCGGACCAGCCCCTCGGGAAGCCTCGCTCAGCGAATCAAAGGCCTTAATGACCGGAAGGCACGTATCGAGGATCGTCTTGAACAAAAGGAAGCGCGGTTGCGCAGGGAGTTCCTGCAAATGGAACGGATGATGCTCAATTTTCAAGAGCAAGGAGCGGCCTTGAACAACCTCGGCGGAGGTTTTGCGCAATTCTAAGGAGTGTCAGGGGGACCATTCTGAGATTTGGATAACGGCGGATGACAAGGGGAGGATTTATGAATCAACACGCAATCACGCATGGAACGTATCAAAAAGTAGCAGTAGAGACGGCTTCCCAAGGCAAACTGATTGTAATGCTCTTTAACGGAGCCGTACAGCGAACCAAGCAGGCCGAACGTCTCCTGGCCGAAGGGGCGAAACCGGGAGACATTCACAACAATTTAATTCGGGCGCAAGAAATCGTTGCGGAACTGCGAAGCGCCTTGGACTTAACTCAGGGAGAAGTGGCCCACAACCTGAACCGAATCTATAAGTACATCCATGACCGGCTTATCCAGGCGAATCTCAAGAAAGATCCCGAAATCATGGCGGAATGTATCGAACACCTTGAAACCATGCGCGACACGTGGCAGGAAGTCTACGAACTCCAACAGGAAGAAAGCTCTTTTGCCACGCCGGCTCCTTCGTCCAGAGCGCCCCAAGTTCAAGCCCTCGACCTCCAGGGATGACCCCTGCCATCCCCAAAGCAAGGCGCGTCGCGGCAAGGCAAGCCGCGGCGCGCTTTGTTCATTCCAGGCCTTCGACGCCTTCGCGACTTCAGAGGGAGCGGAGCAGGCTCGCCAGCGCATCCACCCAAGCGGGATGACTGTTGAGCGAAGGGACCATGAGATAATCCGAGCCGCCGGCGTTGAGGAAGTCTTCCTTGCCGCGCAAACCAATTTCCTCGATGGTCTCGAGACAATCCACGGTGAAAGCGGGACAAAGCACCGCCAGCCGCTTTACGCCACGCGCGGGCAACGATCGAATCACCGCATCGGTCTCGGGCTGGATCCAGGCGGCCTTGCCCAATCTGGACTGAAAGCTGCTCTCGTATCCATCCTCAGACAGCCCCATACGCCCGGCGAGCCGTTCGCTCGTGCGGAGGCATTGCTTGCGGTAACAATTGCGATTCGCCGGCACGTCGGCCGCGCAACAGTCTTCGGCCTACAAGCAATGAGCGCGTGTGGGATCGCTCTTGATAACGTGGCGTTCGGGAAGTCCATGGTAACTCAAAAGGATATGATCCGGCTTGAACTCCTCTACATGCGGCCGGGCCACCGCCGCCCACGCATCAAGGAATCCGGGGTCGGCGTAAAAAGGGGGAAGCACGGAGACAGGCGGAACGTTCCACCGGACGGCCAGGAGCGTATACAGTTCCTCAAGCACCGAGCCATTCGCCGCGGAACTGTACTGCGGAAATAGCGGGGCGGCGATGATGCGATCAACGCCCTGCTCCAAGAGACGTTCAACACCCTCCTCCAGCGAGGGGCTACCGTAGCGCATGCCAAGCTCGACCACCGCGTTTGGAAGCTGCTCCGCCAATTTTTCTCGCAATTCCCTCATGATGACAAGGAGAGGGGCCCCTTCCGGGGTCCAAATCTGGCTGTACGCCTCGGCGCTGCGGTATTTGCGCTTGGGCAGAATGACGAAGTTGAGCAGCGCCCACCGGGTCAAGGCGGGGATATCGAGGATGCGCGGATCGGAAAGAAACTCGCTGAGGTAGGCGCGGACTTCGCGCGGCCGGGGCGCGTCTGGCGTGCCCGTGTTGATAAGCAAAATACCCGCGCGTTCGTTGTCATGCATGAAGCGGTCTACCCTTTTCCAGATTAAGTCAGAGCGCCCATTCGATGGCGCGCGCGAATTACGCGGTTTCGCAAATCGAACCCTGATAGGCCTGCTCGTACATGGCGCGCAACTTGGCTTCCGTGATTTCCCCGATTTGATTCTTGAAGCGGTGGGGACTGGCGGCGACGGACGCGGCAATTTCGTCGAGACGATCGCCATCCACCCCGGCATCCTTGGCGGCGGGCGACACGTCCACGGCCTTCAGTATGGCATGGAGCGCTTCCGCCACGCGATCAGCCGCGCTTTCGGGCGTGGGATCCGCGGGATAGCCCAACGCTTCGGCAAGCGCCGCCACTTTCTCCGGTGCATAGTGGGCGTTGTGGCGGAACATGGGCGTCAACAACAGGGCGTTGGCCAAGCCGTGCCGGACGCGGAAGTGGACCGTAAGAGGGTAGCCCATGCCATGCACCAGCGTGGTGCGGCTTTGCGCGATGACACATCCCGATAACATGGCGGCAAAATGCATTTGGGCGCGCGCCTCAAGGTTCTCTCCGTCATTCGCCGCCTCAGGCAGCCACCGGCGAATGAGGCGGCATCCCTCGAGCGCCAGGATATCCCCCTTGGGCGTGCTGTTCTTGCTCACCATGCCTTCCATGCACTGGCTCAAGGCGTCCAAACCCGTGTTTACGGTCACCTGACGCGGCATGAAGCGGGTAAGCTCTGGATCAAGCAGGGCGACTTTGGGAAAAAGATTCTCTCCCCCGATGGTGGCTTTTTCCCGATGCTCGGTGTGGATAAGCACGGAATAGGGCGTGACCTCGCTTCCCGAGCCCGCCGTCGTCGGCGCGGCAATGAGCGGCAAAGCCCCTTTCGTAAAGGTATCCCTTCCGATGTAATCTGCGCACCGCCCTTCGTTACAGACCAAGCCCGCCACAGCTTTGGCGGCGTCCATGGGACTGCCACCGCCGATAGCCACAACAACATCACATTCACTGGCCCGGCACTTCGCCGCCGCTTTGTCACACAGGTCCGTTTCGGGATCTTCGTCTACCCCCTCAAAAAGCACGGCCTGGGGAAAGGCGGCCAACACATGATCGAGCGCCCCGTTTTTCCGGGCGGAACCCCGCCCCGTAACCACGAAAGGCCGTTGGCCGAACCGGCTTATATGATCTCCGATATCTTGGATCTTGCCAGCGCCAAACTGGATTTCCGTTGGCATACGGTACACAAACTGCATGAAAGTCCCCTTTCCGCGCGCTATTCTGACTGCGCTGTTCCTATTTACTCCCCGCGAAGCCGTTGCTCAAGCTCGGAAACCGCCGATGATACCCGGCGTTCAATCATCTGGATCTTTTTCCGGGCCTTGCTGGCCGCTTCCGAATCGGGATCTATGCGATCGGCGGTTTTCCAAGCTTCCAGCGCTTCATCGTGGCGGCCTTGTTGATACAAGGCATGTCCGAGGAAGGTGTGAGCCCACACGTTCTTATTGTATGTTTCGATGGCCGACCGAAAGAATCCTTCGGCTTCATGGTATTTCTTCTCGTTGTAACGCCGCCGGCCTTTTTTCATCAACTTATGAGCCCGCTCCGCCACTTCGCGTTCACCTTCTTCCTCATGGAGCGCCCGGTTCAGTTTTCGGGCATCGTTTCGCACCCCCTCAAACGCTTCCATCGGGCGCTCCTTACGCTTAAGCACATAGAGCAGATGGTGCTTCACGTTGCGGAAAAACGTCCGGAACCTCTCCTGTCTAGTCTTGGTCATGGCCTTCCCCTCCATTGCTCTTGCCGCCCTCGCGCGCATGGGGCCGTAGCTACTGGTTGCGCACTTATGTAACCATGCCGTAATGGCGAAACATTAATCCCGTCCACCAGGGCCGCGCGAAATCGCCGCAACTCCTTTGGCATTGTCCACGCCTAACCCTTGAAAATCAGGCGCCCACACACCATCCTAAGTGCATGATACCATGACGGCCCTCGGCTTATCTAAGGAACCAAGCGTAGAGTCCCTATATTCATTATACGAAGTGCAACACCCGGCGCTTTGGCCGGACGCCTTCTTGCAGCGATATTTGGGTGGCGAGTACAGATGGGCTTGGCGAGCAAGGAGGAACATCGACAACACAGGGTTCCTGAAACGCATAAGGTCCTGCTTTTCCAGTTCCGCCCTCCAGCCGCAAGCGCTCCGATAACCCCGTTTTGCCGGAGTCAGACTCCCGTACGCCCTCGCGGCGGTGTTGGTCTTACGTAGCACACCAACTGTGCCTTCTCTTGGCAGCCATTGGGGCAACCTTAATCCTGACCACAACATAGCGAATTTGACCACAAGATGGTTTTTTCGCTATACTTTACCCCTAGGGACGCGAAAGCGTGCATCTTTTCGCGCATCTGAGGGATATACAGGCATACTTGGGCGCCTGTTTGTGTTTTATTCGGTAACTCTAGTCCTGCTACTCGTTGTTTTCGGCGCGGAGCCCTAAAAGCTTTAGTGACTTACGAAAACGCGAGCGAGGAAGGGGTAGCCCCCAATAATCCCAAACACTACATAATGAAGGAGTATGAACCGATGCTTGAGATCGCCTTGTTGATGGTGTTCTCGCAACATGCGCTTCAACCCGTGGAGATTGGCCTTGCATCATACTACACGGTGAATAGCAGTGGAGCCGTGACGGCTTCGGGCGAGCGGCTGCGCGATGACGCCTTCACCGCCGCCATGGTCGATGGAGAATTCGGTCATTACTATTTGGTGCAAGCCGAAAACGGGAATTCCGTGGTCGTGCGACTGAACGATCGAGGCCCCTATGTGGATGGCCGGGTCATCGACCTCTCCAAGGCCGCGATGCGGGAGCTTTCGCCAACGGCGGGCCTGGTGGATGTCAAAGTCTACCATCTAGGCCCCCGGATTCCGCCGAATCTCCGCGGCCGGAACTGACCTCTGCCCTCCCCATTAGCGCGGGGCCACGCATGGCGTGGCCCCGCGCACTTAATTTGAAGGATGCTTTATGAAACTCCAAAACCACACGACAGCCGTCATGCATCTGCTGAGCATCCCGATGCTCATCGCCCTTGCGCCCGCCCTCGCCGCGGCGGAAGCCCCGTTTCAGATCCGCGTGACTGATAGCGAGACCGGCCGAGGCGTTCCCTTGGTTGAACTGCGGACAGTGAACAATGTGTCTTACATCACCGACAGCAATGGCGTCGCGGCCATCCATGAGCCGGGGTTCGCGGGACGGGAGGTCTTCTTCCATGTCGAGAGTCATGGATACACGTATCCCGAAGATGGGTTCGGGCATGCCGGAACGGCCGTTGAGGTAGAGCCAGGAGGCAGCGTAACCCTTGAAGTGGAGCGCGACAATATTGCGGAACGTCTTTATCGCATCACAGGCGAGGGCATTTACCGGGACAGCGTATTGACAGGGGAAGATGTCCCGTTGAAGGATCCCGTGCGCGGCGGCGGCGTCATGGGCCAGGACTCGGCGCAGACCGCCATCTACCGAGACCAGCTTTACTGGATCTGGGGCGATACCAATCGCGCCGGGTATCCGCTGGGCGTGTTTCAATCCACCGGCGCCGTGTCGCAATTGCCGGGACAAGGCGGTTTGGAGCCTGACGCGGGCGTCAACCTTGAATACTTCACAGACGAGAACGGCGCGCCCAAGGCCGTGATCCCCATCCGGGAAGACACAAGCGCCCTAATCTGGCTCGACGGGCTCATGGTGGTGGACAACGGGGGCGCCGAACGGTTGGCGGGGCGCGCGGAGCTGTTGCACGGCCTGGGCGACACCATAGGCCATTCGCTCGTGGTCTTTGACGATGAGCGGCAAGCGTTCACCGAACACACGGCGTTCGACCCCGATGAACCGTGGCGTTATCCCCGCGGACAAACGGCCGTACTCAACGAGGAGGGCGAGACATACAACGTTTTCTCCTTGCGCTTCCCAATTGTCCGCGTTGAGGCTACGTTGGCAGCGGCATCCAATCCCGACCGCTACGAGGCCTTCACCTGCCTCGAGCCCGGCGGCCGCATGGATGGCGCCGAATCGCCCGTAATGCGGGATGACGCAGGCGATCTCGTCTGGAGGTGGCGCGAGGACACGGATCCCGTGGGCCAAAACGAGGAACAGACGCTCATGGAGGCGGGGCTTATCGACGAAGACGAAACCCGTTTTCAGGTTCGGGACGCGGAGTCCGGCGATTGGGTGACCATCCACCGGAGTTCCGTGCAATTCAACAATTACCTTGACCAATGGGTGCTGATTGGCACGGAGGAATACGGAGACCCCTCCTATCTGGGCGAAGTATGGTACGCGGAAGCCCCCAATCCCACGGGGCCATGGGATCAGGCCACGCGCATCGTCACCCACGACGATTACTCGTTCTATAACCCTGTTCAACACCCCTACTTTGCGCAAGACGGCGGCCGCTACATCTACTTCGAGGGTACCTACACCAGGCAATTCACCGGCCGCGACACCCCCACCCCACGATACGACTACAACCAAATCATGTACCGCCTCGACCTGGCCGATGAACGCCTGCGCTAAACGCTGGAGCGTCATCTCCACGAGTTTCTCCGGGACAACTGGGAGCACACCGAACTCGCCAAGGAGTGGGTGTTGTACCAAGAGGATGGCGACCCAGAAGCGGGCTACGAACATCCCACGGGGATTGGCCGGATTGACCTCCTGGCGAAACACCGCAACGAACCCCGTTGGCTGGTCGTCGAACTCAAGCGCAATCAATCCAGCGACAAGACCATGGGCCAAGTCTTGCGGTACATGGGATGGGTGAAACAGCATTTGGCCACCGATGAACAAGCGGTCGAGGGCCTCGTCATTTCGCGCAGCAGAGACGAACAACTCGAATACGCCCTCTCCCCCGTCCCCAACGTCACGGCCAAACGCTACCACGTCCAGTTCTACTTAGAATAGGCCGCCTGGAAGGCGGCGCTACGGTAGTACGAACCCCTCACCGAAAATGGGAGATTCCCATCAACCTTGATATGGGATTTATTGATAGTGTAATATCGCTTTCAGCTGCTCGCGGCATTATTCAATGTACAGGCGCGTCCAGCCGTAATGCACTCATCACGGCAAAGGTAAAGTATGGCATTCTCGCGGCAACAGAGCGCGGTATGGCGAATAGCCGCCTGGAGTCTGTTGATTTTGTTCGTGGCGGCCCTCGGTCACCACGCCCTGCCTTTGCCGGGCCATGGTTCCTGCTGCGGGAAGTCTTGCGGCCCGCTCGTTCCGCAGTATGGGGATGGGGAATGTGGGCTGTGCCTCCTACTGGGATGCCTGACCCTCGTCGTCAGTCTGTTCGTTCTGTATCAATGGTTCCTTTCGGCTCCTCCATTCGATCTCTTCATCGAGCGCCTTTACCTGCCTGGCGCCGCGCAGGGGCCAGGGTTGCCGCGCGCTCCGCCCCTGCGGCTCCTGTAAACCTTCCAAAATTCCACGCGACATTTTCCCTACCAAAAGAAAAGGTAATGGCGGCGCATTGCATCGACCCGTCGTATGAACGGCGATGGAATGCGGGCCGTCTGCCTATATCTGGAAGCATACAAAGGAGCCACCCCCATGAAACAACGAAACGGATTCACTCTGATAGAGCTGCTCGTCGTAATCGCCATCATCGGCATTCTGGCGGCGATCCTCTTGCCTGCCCTGGCCCGCGCGCGTCAGGCCGCTCGCAGGGCCGCCTGCGGCAACAACTTGCGGCAGATGGGTCTCATGCTGAAGATGTATTCGAACGAGCATCAAGAACGCTATCCTCACATGAAGATCACGAGCTGCCCAGGCGCCCACCGCTATCCCAACCCGGGTCACGAACACGACGCTCTGCCTTTTCAGCAAATCTTCGACATCGACGCGGTCTATCCCAACTACTTGACCGACCTTGATGTGCTGATATCCCCGAGCTGGCGCGGCGGGGCCACGGCGCTCGAGACATGGGACGAGGGCCAAACCACGGCGCATGAATGGGAGGACATCGTCGGCAATATGCGAAACACGGGCGAGGTGGAGCCTTGCTCGGTCATTGGCGAGCCCTACATCTACATTGGATGGGCGGTAAGCGACAGCATGCTTCAAACGGAGCACGATTTCCATCATTTCCAGGAGAACTTGGAACATCTTTGGCATGACATGGAAGATCACCCTCACCGGGTGGACCAGGACTGGCGGCTCCATGAAGGACCGGTGGGCGGTCATTCGTCGGTTCCCCGGCTCCGGGATGGGATCGAGCGGTTTTTCATCACCGACATCAACAACCCCGCGAGCGGCGCCCAGGCGCAGTCCGAGATTCCCGTCATGTGGTCGGGCATCGCCGATAACCCCAACCACTTCGTGCATGTGCCCGGCGGCGTGAACGTCTTGTTCATGGACGGTCACGTGGACTACATGCGCTACGATGGCCCCCATGGGAACCGGTTCCCCGTCAATCAGGGCGGGCTCCTCATCCATGAAGGCCTTCACGGGTATGGTGACGGGCATGGCCACGAACATGGGCACGGCGATCATGACCATCACTAGACGCGATCGCGGCTAGAAACACCAGCGGGCCCCGGATGCGCCGTCGCCTCGGCCATTCGGGGCCCGTTTGATCCATTCTGATTCGTTTCGTATGATGCGCGCTTACTCTACCGTCCGCGCAAAAGGGACGGCGTCCATCACCCGAAAGAGAGGAGTAGACTCCATGACAAATGATAATGGCTCCGAGGACTTCGCGCCGGCAACAGGCCAAACCCCATCAACAAGCATGAGCCGGCGGCGCTTCTTGCGCACCAGTGCTCTCGCCGCAGGGACCGCGGCCATCGCCGGACCAGCCTTCAAGACGGCGGCGGCCGAGTTGGTCGAGAGCGAGGATGGCCAAGTGGTTGGCTACACAGACACGCCCATGCAGCCTTGGGCGCCGGAATACCACGTTCACGATCCGAACCGCCCCTGGCCGCCGGTGGTGGAGCCAGGCGAGCTATGTTGTCCCGACGAGATTAGCCAGGGACCGCCCTCGGACGCGATCGTGCTGTTTGATGGCGAGGACACCTCGGCGTTTGAGCCTCACGAGTGGGAAGTGGAAGATGGCGTGCTGGTAGCCCGTGGCGACGATATCGTAACGCGGGAATCCTTTGGTGATTGCCAGCTCCACATCGAATGGATGGCGCCCGATCCCCCGCGTGGCGACCGCTTCAACCGGGGCAACAGCGGCGTGTTTTTCATGAACAACTACGAGCTTCAGATCTGCGATTCCTATTCGGACAAGATGTTCGCCGACGGAATCGCGGGCGCCATCTACGGCCAGACTCCGCCCTTGGTGCATCCCATGCGGCCGCCCGGAGAGTGGAACGTGTTCGACTGCATCTTCACGGCGCCGGTCTTCAACGGCAACGACGTTGAACAACCAGCCACGCTCACCATGTATTGGAACGGGTTGCTTGCGCATTACAACACGATCATCCACGGGCCCGTGGCGCACCGGAGCATCAATGAGTACTCGCCTCATCCGCCAGAGCTGCCTTTGGCGATTCAAGAACACGACAATCCCGTGCGGTTCCGCAATATCTGGATTCGCCGGTTGGACATCAAGGGTCGGGCGGCGGGATAACCGCTAGCAGCGAAGCAACTGGCTTAGAAAGTCCCCTGGATGATGGCGTCCCGCCTTTTCTCTGGGGGACTTCTTGACATTGGGAGGGGTTATGCCGACAATTAGCCCCATGCTAGACGATACAAGCCGCTATATGCAGTACGCCCTCAAGGAAGCCGAACGCGCGTTGGAAGAGGGGGAAGTGCCGGTGGGGTGCGTGATTGTGCACGAAGGCCACATCATCGGCAAAGCTCACAATCAGCGCGAGACGCTTCAGGATCCCACGGCCCACGCCGAAATCATCGCCATTACGCAGGCGGCTGACTATTTCAAGAGCTGGCGCCTCGAAGGGGCCAAACTGTTTGTCACGCTCGAGCCCTGCCCCATGTGCGCCGGCGCCATCATTTTATCGCGCATCGAAGAAGTCTACTTCGGGGCCTACGATCCCAAAGCGGGCGTGTGCGGGAGCTTGATGAACCTGCTCGAGGACGGCCGATTCAACCACCGCCCCGCCGTCTATCCCGGAATACTCGCCCACGACTGCGGGGCGATGCTCACCGAGTTTTTCCGCGACATCCGGCGCCAACAAGGCAGCGCGAACTGACGAGACGCGGCTCCTTCGCGATGGTCTGATTCCAAGCTCTATCGAATCAATAACCTCTCTGCGTGAGCGCCGCTCTGGCGATCTGGAAATGGCTTCGCCGCTTCGGTATCCTCTTGATCCTCTTGGTCCACGATTATGCAGCGGTTTCTCATTCAGTATTCAGCACGAAAGGCGATTATGGCT
>JAWOFY010000332.1:0-7080 GCA_046497285.1 Candidatus Hydrogenedentota bacterium | reverse complement strand
GGCCAACACCTCCGTCGGAGCCATTACCGCGGCCTGATACCCGCCATCGACGGCCGCCGCCACGGCGTGCAGGGCCACCGCTGTTTTCCCGCACCCCACGTCGCCCTGAAGCAGCCGCGCCATGGGATGGGGCGAGGCCATGTCGCCGAGAATCTCGGACACGGCGCGGGCTTGGGCGTTGGTTAGCGCGTAGGGAAAAGAATCGCCCAAAGCCCGTAGACGGGGACCTTCGGTAACATGGGACACGCCCTGTTCCCCTGCGCGTCGGAGGAGACGCTGCTGCAACACACCAAGCTGGAGGCCGAGCAGCTCTTCGAACGCCAAGCGGTCCCGCGCTTCTTCGGCGCGGCTTTGTTCCGGAGGGAAATGCGCGGTGCGTAGGGCGGCGGCCAAGTCCGGGAGGCCAAGCCGCTGGCGAATATCCTCGGGCAAGGGGTCCGGCATGTCGCGTGGCAACCGGTCAAGCGCGTCCGCGGCCCATTGGCGCAGCATGCGTTGCGAGACGCCTTCGGCCGCCGGATAGATGGGGACGATGCGATCCGCGTGAATGCTTGGGCCATCCTGCCCGGTTACGAGTTCATACGCCGGGTTCTGGAGGTTCAATCCTTTGTAGCGTCCTACGCGGCCCGTGAAGTAGCCCCTGCTACCGGGTTGCAAAACGCGAACAAGATGCGCCTGGCCAAACCACGTTGCCCCCACTGTTCCGGTCTCGTCGGCGAGCGTGGCCACGACCAGCTTCTTCCGGCCGCGCAAGCGTTGAAGACGGATGTGTTCCACCTCGGCGAATAGGGTGGCCTCCTCGCCCTCGCGCAAAGACGCCGCGTCCGAAAGCGCCCGCCGATCCTGGTAATCGCGGGGCAAGTGATACAGCAAATCGCCCACCGTGCGGATGCCAAGGCGCTCCAACGCTTCCACGCGTTTCGAGCCGACGCCAGGCAATTCCGAGACGGTTTGGACGAAGATGTTGTTGAAAGTTGCTACGGTTTCGCACATTGGCGCTCCACTATTCATACGATGAACCCCATGATAGGATGTGACCCCCGGAAGCCGGGACCCTCGGCCCGGAGGGTAATTTTGGCACAAACGGAGGGCCGGCGTCTCTATCCCTTCAACAATCTATTCCCATCATCTTTTTGGAGAACAACGTTTCACTTGTTGTGGCCGCTGTGCAGGGAGAAATTCCGTATAAGCGGCGTTCTGGGATTAGCGGCTGGACAGCTTTTTGAAATGTGGCGGGGCGCTTGCTAGCATGACGCGTCCGGCGCCGTGAGCCCTAATCGCCAGATAAGGCGGCGCGCCGGATGTTTCCATCCTCCGGTCCTTCGGGTAAACCACTCAGAAGGGGGAATAATTCGTACCGCCGGCATCTTGCCGGCACATAGGCTGCCTAGAAGGGGGTAATACGGTTCCCCTTCAAGGGGACTATTGATTCGTTTACCGGCTGGGTGGAAAAAGGCTCACCCGATGTGGCCGTTGTGCATGGTTTTGCGGAACTTCTGTTTGGGAGTATGGCGTACATGAAAATCACCGTTATTGGGACGGGATATGTGGGATTGGTCATTGGGACGGGGTTGGCGGAAAACGGTCATCAGGTCACATGCATAGATCGTGATACATCCGTTATTGACAAGCTTAACGCGGGGAAGCTTCCCATCCATGAGCCCGGTTTGGAAGAGCTGGTGTGGCGAAATGTGGAAGAAGAGCGGCTTCGGTTTGACACGGACTTGAAAAAAGCGGTGGGGGATACGCTGTTGGTGTTCATCTGCGTGGGGACGCCCATTGGAGAGGATGGCAATATCGACGACAGCGAGGTGTTCCGCGCGGCGGAAGATGTGGCCCGGAGCATGACGGGCTACCGCATCCTGGTGAACAAGAGCACCTGCGCCATCGGTCGTACGGAAGGAATCCGGGAACGGGTTCGCGAGCTGACGGAGCATCCGTTCGACGTGGTTGTCAACCCGGAGTTCTTGAAGGAAGGCGCGGCGGTGGACGATTTTCTCCGGCCGGATCGCATCATCGTGGGCTGTGAAGACGTGCGCGTCATGGAAATCATGAAGGAACTCTATGGGCCTTTCCTGCGCACGGGAAAGCCTCTACTTGAAATGGACCTCCGCAGCGCCGAGATGACCAAGTTCGCCACCAACGCCATGCTCGCCGTTCGCATCAACATGATGAATGAACTGGCGGGACTGTGCGAGGCCTATGGGGGCGACATCAATCGCGTGCGCGAAGGCGTCGCCGCGGACAGCCGAATTGGGCAGGCGTATCTATTTCCGGGGCTGGGGCTGGGGGGATCGTGCCTGCCGAAAGATGTGGAAGCAGGCGCGCATATGGGCCGGGCGAAGGATATGCCGTGCCGTCTTCTTGAGGCCGCGCTTCAGTTGAACAACGAGCATTTGGAGCGGTTCATTAACCGCATCCTTATGTTCTATAATGAAGACTTGAGCGGGGCGCGCATCGCCCTGTGGGGGGCTTCGTTCAAACCCCGTACGGACGATATCCGGGGGGCGCCGGCCCTGCACATCATCAATGCGTTGCTAGACGCGGGCGCCGAGGTGGTGGTGTTCGATCCCGTGGCGGGCCAACGGGTTAAGCATCACTACGGCGACAGGGTTGCGCTTGCCCCGAAAGCCTACAATGCCCTCGAAGAGGCCGACGGGTTGGTCATCTGTACGGAGTGGCGAGAATTCCATCGGCCGGACTATCAGCGCATGGGTGAGCTCATGCGGCGGAAAGTCATATTCGACGGCCGCAATCTGTATACGCCAAAGACCATGGCTGATCTTGGCTTCAAATACTTTAGCGTGGGACGCGCCCCTGTATAAGGGTCGCGCCACTTACACAAAGGCAGTCCGGTAGTATCTCATGGCAAACAAGACGCATAAGACGAATCAATCCGACCAAACAAACGCCGTCACGGACTCGTTCACCGCAAAGCTGATACGGTTCCTTCTCCCCGTGTTTGTAGCGGGGGTGGTGTGGGCCATGTACCCGTATACGGCGGAGCCAGCTGGTCCCATTAAAGACTTACTCATCCATTGGGGGGCCGTTGGTTTCGGCGCCGTGGCGCTTCTCGGGTCTTGGCTGGAGAAACGTCCGTTTCAACGTCCGCCGGTGTTCATGCCCCTCATGTTGGCCCTACTGGTCATATACGCCGTTTCGGCCCTGCTCTCTCCGTATTGGGGGCACAGTTTTCAATATGTGCTTCGGTGGGCTGCGCTGTTTGTCTTGTATCTTGCCGCGGCTTATGCGTACAGGCAAGCGGGCCAGGTTCACCGGCTGATTGTGTGCGCCGCTGGCGCAGTGGGTATAGCCTCGATCTATGGTTTGGCCCAATGGTGGGGCTATGATTTCTTCCCCTGGGGCGAAGATGTGATGGGCGCGTACCAACAGCTCCCCGCCACCTTTGGCAACCCCAACTACGCCGCCCATGCCCTGGTTTTGACGTTGGTGTTCGCGGCCTACTTGCTCACGACGAAACACGGGTGGTTTGGAGCCATCGTTATCGTCCTATGCGGCGGTCACCTTTACCTCACGGAACAACGCGCGGGCTGGGTTGCGCTTGCCATGGCGCTCCTTGTCGCAGCGCTGGCTTGGGTGGCGTTTCGCGTCGCCCGGCGGTCGATGGTGGCGGCGGGTGTTGGCCTAGCGGCAGTGGCCATCGTGGCAGGCGGACTGGCCGCGGGGGGAGTATATTGGCATGAGCAGCAGACGGGCCAAGCGTATCCCGTGGACGGCTCTCTCCTGCTGCGCTACAACGGCTACTACGGCGCCGCGGACATGATCATGGACCGGCCGGTGCTGGGGTTTGGTCCGGGCAATTACGAAATTGCCAATGCCGAGTATTGGACCGACTACGAGCAGCGCTGGTTTGCCCAGGAGCGCATGTACAATCAGAATGTTCATAACGATTTCCTTGAGATGGGCGTCGAGGGAGGGTTGCCCGCTGCGGCCCTCTACATCGCAATACTCGTATTTGGCGTGGGATACGCCTTGGCATACGCCCGAAGCCAATCCGAACCCCAGGCCCGGCGGCTTGGCATTGCGCTGGCCGCGTTTTTTGCGGCGTTCGCGGTTGACTCGTTCTTCGGGTTTAACCTGCGCGTCCCCGTGTCGGGCATGTTTTTGTTCCTCTTTGCGGGTTGCCTCGACGGGCTTCTATTGGAGCAGCAGAAGCCGCGCGCCAGCTCGTGGCTGGGTGGTAAGGCCCTTCTTTGGCGTTTAGCGGTGCTCGCGCTAGCGGGCGCGGCGGCGACCTACGCCACGTGGGGATTTCTCGGCCAAAAATCACTGCAGAGCGGCCATGCGGCGGTGGCGCATGAATCATACGAACATGCAATAGAGCTATTCGAGGAGGCCGAGGGCTACCGGCCATGGGATTGGCGTCCCACGCGGGAACGTGGGGCGGCCGAACTCCGCCGCCAACAGGCTGAGGCCGCGATTGAAGCCTTCGAAGAAGCCGACCGCAAGAACCCGAATTATCCGCCTACGCTCTTGCCCTTGGCCCACACCGCCATGGCGTTGGGGATGCAGCCTCCCCAGCCGGATGAACACCCTGAAGCGCAGTTGAGGCGCTTCGAACACCTTGAAGACGCGGAGCGCTATGCCCAACGCGCGGTGGATCTCTCGGAGTATCTCTTTGAGGCGCACGAAATCCTAGGCCGGGTTCTGTTGGTTCAGGGGCTGCATCGTTCTCAGGCCGGCGCCGAAGAAGGGGAGGATCAGGAGACTCCTGAGGAATTATGGTATCGGAGCGCTAGCCATCTCCGAAAAGCATTGCGCTATGGCGCTCCTAACCCCGTCCAGCTATATCAGATCAAGGCGGAGACCTATGTTCTTCTAGATGAAATCCCGCGGGCCGAGATTGCCTTGAGCCGGGGGTTGAATCTCGATCCGGGCAATGAGGATTTGCTCGCCTTCTTTACGGACTTTGCTCGGGAAAATGAGCGCCATGAGGCGGCCATCCGCATCGCCGAAAGCCAACTGGAAGCCGACACCACGCCGGAGACGCAAGCGCGCTTGCATGCCCTTATCGCGGAGGCCTTGGCCGAGGGGCGGGGCGATCGCGAGGGAGCCCGGCAGCATTTGATTCAAGCTCTCGAGGCTGGCCCGTGGGAATCGTACGTATGGAACGGCGTGGCGAAGCTGGCTCGCGCTTATGGGGACTTCGGCCTTATCGAAGAGGCTCAAGCAGTCGTGGAGCGAGATGCCGAGGAGTGGCCCGCGTCTTTCCAAGATGTTTTCGATGGATTTGGCCGGGCGCTAAGGGCGGAGGACGGCCATGTCGCCGATGAAATCAGGCAGTATATGGTTTCGGCGCACCAACACTCCCTGATGGGCCGGGGGATGAACACCGAGCTGCGCGCTATGACCCAAACCCTGCTGTCCGGTTTGGAACGCCGGCATTTGACCGAAGAGGACTTGGGCAATGCGCTTGTTGACTTGGCAATCGTGTTCCAGGAAACGAACGATTTCGGGGTTGCCGCACAGTTGCTCGCTCAGGCCGAGCCCCTTGTGCCTGAGGAGCGCCGGCAAACCCTGCACTTGGTTCGCGCCGAAAACCATCTCGCAATGGGAGAGCCCGGCGCGGCGGTTCCCGTGTTGGATAGAGCCCTTGAGGAGGATCCTGACAACGTGGATTACCGGGTTACCCGCGCCCGCATGTTGTCGATGGCGGGCCGCACAGAGGAAGCTCGGGCGGAGTACGAGAGGGTGTTGGAGTCCGGCATGCTGGATGAATCAAGCCGGCAGTTGGTGGAACGCGAACTGGAACGGCTTTCGAACGATTCCTCCGAAAACCCGTTCGAAACTCCTTGAGCAACAACCATGCGAACAAACGCCGCGCGCTACTACAATTAAGTTTCCTCTCCATCAGAACGTGTGCCGGATAATGTCCCGGAACCACGATCCCAAACAGGGGAGAGCTTTGCGTCAAACCCCGCTAACGTAACGCGGAAAGGAGATCCATGACAACGGCCTATACCATTGCGGTGCTTGAAGGGGACGGCATCGGACCCGAAGTCACGAAGGAGGCGGTCAAAGTGCTGCAAGCCGCCGGGGAACGCCATAATGTGGCGTTCGATTTGCCGTACGCGCCCTTTGGCGGGCGGGCCTATTTTGACCATGGGGCATCGTTTCCGGAGAAAACCAAGGCCATTTGCGACAATGCCGACGCCATTCTGAAGGGCCCTATCGGCCTGAGCCAGCAGGAGTCCAACACGATTCCCGTGAACGAGCGGCCGGAGCGAGGCGCGCTGCTTCCTATGCGGCGGCGCTACATGACGTATGCGAATTTCCGGCCCGTGTATCTTCCGCCCGAACTCGCCCATTTTTCGCCGTTGAAACCGCGTGTGGTGGAAGGCGGCATCGATATCATGATGGTGAGGGAGCTGGTGGGCGGCCTCTATTTCGGGAGCAAGGAAGAGGGAAGAGACGAGCAAGGCCGCCGGTTCGTGAAGGAAACCCTGGAGTACGATGAGGAACAGATTAGCCGTATCCTTCACGTGGCCTTCGCCGAGGCTCAAAAGCGCAAGAAAATCCTGCACAACATCCACAAGAGCAACGTACTGATGTCGAGTGTGCTCTGGAACACCCTCGTTGAGGAGATTGCGCCGGAGTATCCGGATGTGGAGGTCAAACACGTCATTGTCGACGCGGCGGCCACGCTTCTGTGCCTGAAGCCGCGCGACTTCGATGTCATGGTGATGGAGAACATGTTCGGCGACATCCTAAGCGATCTCGGCGGGGGGCTCCTTGGCTCCCTTGGCCTGATGCCGTCCGCTTGCATCGGCGAGAAAAAGGCCTATTACGAGCCGAGCCATGGCTCTGCGCCGGACATTGCCGGACGGGGCATCGCGAACCCGTATTCGATGATTGGCTCCGTCGCCTTGATGCTTGAGAAGAGCTTTGGCTTGGAGGAGGCCGCGGCAACGATTTGGACCGCCATGCGCGATGTCTTCGGGGCGGGGTACACCACGGCCGATCTTGGCTCGCCGGAGGGCGAACACGAAGTCATCGAGACCAGCGCCTTCGGCGATCGCGTGGCCGCCGCCGTTCGCGGATCATAGGGTCAGCCGTGGG
>JAWOFY010000324.1:0-8901 GCA_046497285.1 Candidatus Hydrogenedentota bacterium | reverse complement strand
TTGCTCAGTCAACTCGAAGCCCATGTCCGCGCACCGTTTCGCTAGGCCGTGGCGGCCCGAGTGCTTGCCCAACACCAATTCGCTCCGCCCCCGGCCCACGGATTCCGGTGTCATGATCTCGTAGGTGGCCTTGTTAGCAATCATGCCGTGTTGGTGAATGCCCGCCTCGTGCGCGAAGGCGTTCCGGCCGACAATGGGCTTGTTAAACGGAATCGCCAACCCCGTCAAGTTGCTCAGCAACCGGCTCGAATTCCAGATTTCCTCCGCCACAATGCCCGTTTGATAGGGATACACGTCGTTGCGGGTCCGCATCGCCATGACCACTTCTTCCAGCGACGTGTTGCCCGCCCGTTCGCCAATACCATTGATGGTGCATTCGATCTGACGGGCGCCCCCCTGCACAGCGCCCAACGCGTTGGCGACCGCCAACCCGAGGTCATTGTGGTTATGCGAGGAAAATGTGAGCTTTTCAGCTCCCGGCGTCTCGCTGATCAAATAAGCGAACATATGGTGAATCTCCGCCGGCGTCGTGTAGCCCACGGTGTCCGGGAGATTGATCACGTCCGCGCCATTATCCATGGCCACCTTCACCACCTCGGCCAGAAACTCGAGGTCAGAGCGCGTGGCGTCCTCGGCCGAGAACTCAACCCGCTCGACCAAGTTCTTCGCTGTGGTTACGGCATTCGCTATCGCCTCAAGCACCTGCTTGCGGTCCATGCGAAGCTTATGCTCCATGTGAATGTCGGACGTCGCGATGAATGTATGGAGTACGGGGCGCCGAGCGCTTTCCAGGGCTTGCGCCGCACGCTCGATGTCCTTGGGCACAGAGCGCGCCAACGCCGCCACACGCGGTTGTTGAACCAACTCAGCCACTTGCCGCACGCCGTCAAACTCTTGCTGCGACGCAACAGGGAACCCCGCTTCAATCACATCCACGCCAAGCCGCTCCAATTGCTGAGCGATCTGAAGCTTTTCATGAACGTTCATGCTAGCGCCGGGGGACTGCTCTCCGTCACGCAGGGTCGTATCAAATATTTCAACGCGATCTGCCATCGCTCCTCCTTGTCATGTATAGGTTGCTGTGACCGGCCGGGCGCGCGCCAAACAATCGGAACAGACGCTCACCAAGTGTACCAAATACCTTACGGGAGCTAAACCCCCACTCGTTCTCTGCGAGGAACGCGGCCGTCCCCATTCCTCGGAAACGGGGACGGAGATCTCAAGGCGACCAGGGTCGGCTATGCAAAAGCCGTCGGCTGTTTACTGATGGTCTTACGGTCTACACTTTATTAACGCTAGAACAGCCCCTGGACATTCCCATGGGTCCGCTACGCTAGGCGCGGCTACTTTCTTTGTGCGCGCCCCTTGCCCCTACCCTATCTTATGCATATGGCGCTAGAAACCGCCCTCCTGAGAACAGGGGCGCACACCGCGCGAAATGACGGGACAGATATCTCGGAGGGGGGCAGCGCACCGATAGCAAAGGCCCCCGGTCCTTGAGGACCGGGGGCCGGAGATCTTGTTATGGGCGCTATATGGGAAAAGCGCGCAAGGGAATGGCTAAGCTCTTGGCTTCGCCTTCTACTCTTCCTTCATCTCATTAATGACGGCCTGCACGCTGGACTTAGCGTCGCCGAACAGCATCCGTGTGTTTTCTTTGAAGAAGAGGTCGTTCTCAATGCCGGCGAAGCCGGATGCCAACGAACGTTTGAGCACAAAGACGGTGCGGGCGTGATCCACGTTGATGATGGGCATACCGTAAATCGAACTCGCGGGATCTTCCCGCGCGGCGGGATTCACCACGTCGTTGGCGCCGATGACGATGGCCACGTCCACGGATTCCATGGCGGGATTGATCTCATCCATCTCGACCAACTGTTCGTACGGCACGTTGGCCTCGGCCAGCAGGACGTTCATATGCCCCGGCATGCGGCCCGCAACGGGATGGACGGCGTACTTCACCTCGCTGCCGTTTTCCTCGAGAATCTCGCCGAGTTCGCGCACGACGTGCTGCGCCTGAGCCGCGGCCATGCCGTATCCCGGCACGAACACCACGCTGCGGGCATTCTCAAGGATATAGTAAGCGTCTTCCGGGGTGATGGGCTTGGCCTCGCCCTGTTTCGCCGTGCCGCCTGCCGTGGAGACCGCGCCGAAACCACTGAAGAGCACGTTGCCCAAGGAGCGGTTCATGGCCTTGCACATGATGGCCGTGAGGATCATGCCGCTGGCGCCCACCAGGGATCCCGCCACGATGAGCATGGTGTTCATGATGACGAAACCGGCGGCGCAGGCCGCTAGCCCGGAATAGCTATTCAGCAAGGAGATAACCACCGGCATGTCGGCGCCGCCAATGGGAATCGTGGCGAGCACGCCGAGCACCAGCGCCAACCCAACAAGGAGCAAGAACGGTGTGTAGGACGCCGCTATGGTTGAGCTATCGGCGTTGATGGCAAACACGATGATGGCGATCAGCGCCACCACCACGATCGCCGCATTAACAATCTGCTGTCCCCGGTACAGGATGGCCTTGCTGTTGAGGGTTTCGCTCAGTTTGCCGTAGGCGATGAGGCTGCCGGTGAAGGTCAGGCCACCGATAAGAGCGGCCAGCGCGATGGCGACCACTGTAATGTACGAGGGTTCGCCCCCGCTCCATTCCGACAGGTTCCGCTGGTATTCGGCCCATCCCACAAGCAAGCTAGCCATGCCGCCGAACCCGTTGAAAAGCGCCACGAATTCGGGCATAGACGTCATGGGCACGCGCAATGCCGCGGTGGCGCCGATGACGCCGCCGATGAGAATGCCCAGGATGATCCACTGGTATTGCATGTCCTGGCCGATTAGCGTGGCGATGACGGCGATTAACATGCCCGCCGCCGATACGAGGTTGCCCCGCTTGGCCGTGCGCTGTGAACTCAGCATCTTCAGTCCAAAAACAAACAGGACCGAAGCGGCGATATAGGCAAGTTGGACTAGCGTATCCTGATTCACTTGTCCCCCCCATGCTGCTTTGTCTTGAACATGGCCAGCATCCGGTCGGTCACCAGATACCCGCCAACCACATTGATGGTGGCGAACACAACGGCAAGCGTGCCGAGCACGACGCTAACCGTGCCCTCGGCCAAGCTGCCCGCCGCCACGAGCGCGCCGACGATGGTTACCCCCGAGATGGCGTTGGCCCCCGACATCAGCGGCGTGTGCAACTGGGAGGGCACCTTGGAAATCAGCTCAACACCCAAGAATATTGCCAAAACGAAGGTAAATAGCAGAAGTATTTCGCTAGACATTTGTCGCCCTCCTTACACCGCGCCCGCAGCTTCGCGGGCCTGGCGGATGCGTTCGTTCACCAGTTCGCCTTCGTGGGTGACAAGGCAGCCCTGGATGATCTCGTCTTCCCGGTCCAACACAAAGCGCTTGTTCTCCTCGTCCCAATACGAACCAATGAGGTTGGCCAGATTGGCCGAATACATCTGGCTAGCGTTAATCGGAACGCGCCCGGGCAGATTTCCATAGCCCAACACCCGGACGCCATGAATGTTAGCCTCCTCGCCGAGACGGGAGCCTTCCACGTTACCGCCCGTCTCCACGGCGAGATCCACGACCACCGCGCCGGCCTTCATGTCCTGCAAGATGGCGTCCGTAATGATAACAGGCGCCTTCTTGCCGAAGAGCTGCGCAGTGGTGATGACCACGTCGGAGTGAGCGCACACCTTGGCCATGGCCTGGCGTTGCTTCTCTTGTTGCTCGGGGGTCAATTCCTTGGCGTAGCCTTGTTCCGTCTGACCGGTCTCGCCGAGATCCGCCTTGATGAACTTGGCTCCCAGCGAGGCCACTTCTCCCTCGACGGCGGGCCGCGTGTCAAAGGCTTCGACCCGGGCGCCCAAGCGCCGGGCCGTGGCGATGGCTTGCAGTCCCGCCACGCCGGCCCCGATGACAAATACTCGGGACGGGGCAATCGTGCCCGCCGGGGTCATCATCATCGGAAAGATCTTGTCGCTTTGCTCGGCCGCTAGGATGACCGCCACATAGCCCGCAAGATTGGCTTGCGAACTCAGGGCGTCCATCTTCTGCGCCAGGGTGGTCCGGGGAATCATCTCCATGCTGATGGCGCTGATTCCCTGCTCAACGAAGGCGTCCACAAGTTCTGGCTCGTTAAAGGGATCCAGAAAGCTGATGTGAATCGCGCCCCGCTTCATCTGGGGGATTTCCTCCGCGGGCGGCTTGCGAAGCCGCAACACGATATCCGCCTCCCCCAGCGCCGAGGCCCGATCCGTGGTTACGGAGGCCCCCGCTTCTTCGTAGGCTCCGTCGGCGTGCCCCGCCAATTCGCCGAGACCTTGTTCCACCACGCATTCGGCGCCTTTCTTAACCAGGTTCCGAACGGTCTCGGGAATGAGGGGGACGCGCGTTTCGCCGGGATGAATCTCCTTGGGTACAAAAAGCCGCATAGTTACCCCACGCTCGTTTCAGGTGTGAAGTTGGGAAGGATTATGCTGAAGTACAAAGTAAAAACAGATTATAAATACGCCGGAGGACTTTGTCAAACAGGGCGCGATAGTGGAGCAGAACATAATAAAATGAAGATGTGGGACGACCTACATGGGAATACATAACCCATCATACATTGTTTGACATATGTATCTCTTGCGGGCATACTTGAGAAGAAATTACGGAACGGACATGCGCACTCAAACCGCTCACTGTATGGACTATCTCTCTGGATTAGGCGACTACGCCCGGTTCCTTGACGCGCTCACCGCCACGCTTGAGGCAGGGGGCGGGAAAGGGCCGCCGGTTGTCTTGGCGTTGATCGACCTCGATTGGTTCGGGAAGTACAACGCCGACGCGGGCGAACGGGCAGGCGACCGCGTTTTGGCGCGCCTCTCCAAATTGCTGGGCGAACATTTCGCGTCCCAGGGCCAAATATTCCGTTATGGCGGCGACGCGTTCGCGCTTCTGCTCCAAGACGTGGAAAAGGAGACGGTGTTTCTTCAACTGGAAGCGCTTCGCCAAAGCTTCGCTGGTGAGGCGGAAGAAGCCGGCCCGAGCCTGAGCATAAGCGTGGGGCTTGCGGCGTACCCAGAAGATGGCGCGCGGGAGAACGAACTCATCCGCCGCATGAACGAGGCCTTGTACCGAGCCAAGGTGTCCGGGCGGGACCGCATTTGTCTGGCCCGCGCCGAGAAGATGATCACCAAGACCAGCCACTATGGCCAAGGCCAGCTCGAAGGGCTCTCACGGCTGGCGAAACGGGAAGGCGTGAATGAAGCGGCGTTGCTCCGCGAAGCATTGGACGACCTCCTGAGAAAATACAATAACTGACCGCACTTTGCTGCGGAATGCGCGGCGTATTTGGTGTTGTTTGATGGACGCGCAATTTTGGGACAGCCCCTTGCAGGCGAATCATAGGGAATGGAACGATGGCAAAAAACATCTACGAAAAAATCTGGGATCACCACCTGGTGCATGACGACGAGGCCCAGGGCTCGCTGCTTTATATTGATCGGCACTTCGTCCACGAGGTAACCTCGCCGCAAGCTTTCGAGGGACTCCGTTTGGCGGGGCGCACCGTGAGGCGGCCGGAGCTTACCTTCGCAACGATGGATCACAATATCCCGACCACGGACCACTCCCGGCCCATCGCCGACGTCTTATCAAAGAAGCAGGTGGAGACCCTCATGGCCAACTGCAAAGAATTCGGGGTCGTCTGCTTCGACATGCACGACCGGCGCAACGGCATCGTCCACGTGATCGGCCCCGAACAAGGGTTGACGGTGCCCGGCAGCACCATCGTGTGCGGGGATTCGCACACCTCGACCCACGGGGCCTTAGGAGCCCTCGGCTTTGGTATTGGCACGAGCGAGGTCGAACACGTGCTGGCCACGCAGACTATGGCGCAGCGCAAGTCGAAGACCATGGAGGTGCGCATTAATGGCGCGCTGCCTGAGGGCATCACGGCGAAGGATATCATCCTGGCCATTATCGGAAAAATTGGCACGGCGGGCGGCACAGGGTACGTCATCGAATACACGGGCGAGGCCATCCGGAAATTGAGCATGGAAGGCCGGATGACCATTTGCAACATGTCCATCGAGGCCGGCGCCCGGGCGGGCCTCATCTCACCGGACGAGAAGACGTGCGAATACCTGCGCGGCCGCCCCTATCTGCCGCAGGACCAGAGCTGGGAAGACCTGGCCGCGCGCTGGCGCTCCTGGGCCTCGGACGAGGGGTGCTCCTATGATGCGCGAGTGGTGCTTGAGGCTTCCGAGATCGAGCCCCAGGTCACGTGGGGCACATCGCCCGGCATGGTGACGGGGGTAAAGGGGCGCGTGCCGGTGCTGTCCGAGCTTCCGGATGAGAACGCGCGCAACTCCGCCGCGAAAGCCCTTGAATACATGGACCTTCCCGAAGGCGCTCCCATCGAATCCATCCAACTGAACAAGGTGTTCTTGGGCTCATGCACCAACGGCCGCATCGAGGACCTCCGGGCCGCGGCGAAGACGCTCAAGGGACACACGGTGCACCCTTCCATTGAGCAAGCCTTGGTCGTTCCCGGGTCCCAACAAGTGAAGAAACAAGCCGAGCAAGAAGGGTTGGACCAGGTTTTCAAGGATGCGGGATTCGAATGGCGTGAGGCCGGCTGCTCCATGTGCCTGGGCATGAACCCCGACATCCTCAGTCCCGGCGATCGATGCGCCTCGACCTCGAACCGCAATTTCGAGGGGCGGCAAGGCAAGGGCGGCCGGACCCATCTCGTGAGCCCCGCCATGGCGGCCGCCGCCGCCGTCAAGGGCCACTTCGTGGACATCCGCGAGTGGGACTTTAACGGACACTAGACCAAAGTGGCTCCATCCGGGATCGACATTAGGCTCGATACTGTTAACCGAGTTTGAAATGGAGGCAAGAAAGGCCATGCAACCCTTTACGACCCACACCGGCATCGTCGCGCCGTTGGACGCGATGAACGTGGACACAGACCAGATCATACCAAAGCAGTTTCTGAAGCGCATCGAGCGCACGGGGTACGGCGACGTACTCTTCTTCGACTGGCGCTACCTCGACGACGGCGAGACGCCCAATCCGAATTTTGAGATGAACGCCCCGCGCTACAGAGGCGCATCCATTCTATTGACGCGGGACAACTTCGGCTGCGGTTCGTCGCGTGAACACGCGCCTTGGGCCTTGACCGATTACGGCATTCGCGTGATCCTCGCGCCGTCCTTCGCGGACATTTTCTACAACAACTGCTTTAACAACGGGATGCTGCCAATCCGCCTGCCGAGCGAGACGATTTCCCAGCTCTTCGACGAGGTGCGGGCGCAAGAGGGCTACACGCTGGCCGTGGACTTGCCGGAACAAACCTTAACCAAGCCCAACGGAGAAACCATCGCCTTCGACGTCGACGCCTTCAGGAAGGCCTGTCTCCTGAACGGCTGGGACCAAATCGGCCTCACCCTGCGCCACGCCGACAAGATCGACGCCTACGAAAAGGCGCACGGTCTGGCCTAAGGCCTGGCCCTGCGCCCAGACACCCGAGGCGCGATGGCGCACGCGCTGTCCACGCAGTCCTGGAGTTGTTGCCCGTTCCGGCAATTACGCCACCCTACCCCGAAGGAAGTGGACAAGGTGATGGTGGAGCCATTGTGGATGAGTCTTTCGAGAACGGCATCGGCCAGTATCGGGTAACCGGTGGTTTTCATGCCAGTGCTTGACGGGCAACTGGGCGGCCATTAGCCGCCTCCCGCCGTGCTTCATGTGACGGAGCCGACGGTCGACGAGCCGTTGGAGGTTCCGTACCACAAACGCTTATGGCTCGCGATTTCGTCCTCCATCCTTTCGTGGAGGTCGCCTAGCGGCCAGAGTAAGTGGGACGGACTTACTGGTGACAGGGTCTTTCTCCTCGCAATGCAGTACCACATTCGGTTCGTGCTGTGAATTCTCTGTAAATACAGTCTAATGATTCTTTTGTATAGACACCCTATCCAGTACACTGCTCAAGCAATGTTTCCAAAAATACTTCCTGTTTCATTATCTCATCTTTCCAATCATCCGATAACTGGTCTAGTAACCGAGCCTGAGCCATTCCACTCAGATAAAATCGGCTCGAACCGTTGACCTGTCCAAGTTTCTCCAGATTGTTCCACTCGGTCTTCCAATAGGGCATTCCATCTTTATAAGACAATGCCAGTTGATCCCTATGCCTGTAAGCCACCTCATAGGCCTTGATTTCGGTATATTTTGCCAGTCCTTCCAGCCACTCATAGTGCTTTTCAAAATTTATGTATTTAGGCTCCATATGTTCACGTCTTCTCTGTCTTGTAAGAAGAAAGCTCCCGATAAGTTCTAGTTTCTTTTCTCGATCTTCTGCGTTTAGGGCTTGAGCCAGATATCTTCCTTCCTCTGTAAAAAGCCTGTTCAAATCATTGTCTTCATATGGGTATTGGTTAACCATATCGGATTCGTCAACACTTTGTTGGAATTTTTCATAATACTGCTCTGCTTGCCACGCGTGAAACAGTTCATGGATGATGGCCACCACATGAAAATCATTTGTCCTCACGATCATTTGACTTGGCAAAAGCCGGTTTAGCGGCGCCGGGAGATTATCCCTGATCGTTAACAAAATATCCCGGTTCAGATAATCAAGGCATGACATACTACCAGCCCACCCGACAGCGGTTTCCACAGTGAATGCCTGGGGATTGTCGGCGGGTCTTCTAAAATAGCTGTCTCCCTTAATAGTGTCATTCTCGACCTGATTCCATTCCTCAGAGGACACTGAAACTCCAGCAAGAAACTCATAACGGTCATTGAAGAGAATGACAGGCAAATCATCATTTTGTAGACCCGGCCAGATTTCTTGTCCATAATTGTTTTTTAGTCTCCACACCTCCTCAATAGAAG
>JAWOFY010000345.1:0-5037 GCA_046497285.1 Candidatus Hydrogenedentota bacterium | reverse complement strand
CTTTGATACGGAGCCGGACGTTACTGAGGATCCGGAGCCTGTTAAGGAGATTGCACCAGTAACCATTACTTTTGATCATCTGCATTTTACGTATCCGAAAGCAAAGGAGGAAGCGCTGACGGATGTGAGTCTTCACGTGGAACGAGGCATTGATATTTCCACGATTGATGAGTTTAGGGCTATATCCGAGTGATTGTCAAATCCGCAATCCGGCGGGCGAGGCCGAAATGGCGGAGCGAGCAGGGGATTGGCTCGCAGCCAGCCCAACTTGACTAGCCGGCGCGGGCTTGCTACATTTTGGCGCTCTAGGAGTAGTAGGCGGGCGGGCCGCTAGGACTGTACCCGAGGTCCGCCCACATTACAGTGGTTCCACCCACAAGAGGAGCGCGACACTATGCAAGCAGAAACCCCGTTGGTTTCCATTCTCATGGGCAGCAAGTCGGACTGGGGCACGATGCAGAAAGCTTCGGAAGTGTTAAAGACCTTTGGGATTCCTCACGAATGCCGGGTGCTTTCGGCCCATCGCACGCCGAAGGAATTGGCGGAGTACATGAAAGAGAAAGAGGAGCAGGGCGTGGAGGTGTACATCGGCGGGGCGGGGGGCGCGGCGCATCTGCCGGGGGTTTTGGCGTCCCACACTGTGCGGCCCATCCTTGGCGTGCCCATCGAGAGCAAGAGCCTGCAGGGGCTTGATTCGTTGCTGGCCATCGTGCAGATGCCGTCCGGCATTC
Organism: Candidatus Hydrogenedentota bacterium; assembly: GCA_046497285.1. Classification (GTDB taxonomy): domain Bacteria; phylum Hydrogenedentota; class Hydrogenedentia; order Hydrogenedentales; family SLHB01; genus SKRY01. The sequence goes on along the minus strand of JAWOFY010000345.1, from coordinate 4,306 downwards.
CCGTGGGAACGCTGGCGATCGGGAGCGCGGGAGCGAGCAACGCCGCCCTTATGGCCGTCGCCATCCTTGGCAATAGCCGGCCTGAATTGCATGAACAGCTTCGCCAATACCGGCAAGACCGGGCGGCCCAGATCCTGTCGGAGGAGCTGGAGTAAGCCTTTGGAGAGCAGCGCGCAAGGCTTCTTCTAGCCTTGGATGATTTTCGGGCGGCGTCGTGCTATAGTGCCGGGCATGAGGTTGACGGATCAACATCGGGGCTGGCTCCGGCTACTCATGGTGCCGGGCGTGGGAACCGCGCACTTCATTCGCTTGTTGGCGCGGTTTCGCTCCCCTGCCGCCATTCTGGATGCGCCGGTAAACGCCCTGGCCGAAGTCGCCGGCCGGGGATTGGCCCAGCGCATTGTCCAGTACCGGGACAGCGTGGACATCGAGGGGCAGGAACAGCTCATGGCGCGCCACGGGGCTTGGCTTGTCACCCTTGAGGATCCCGGCTATCCCCTGCGGCTCGCGGAAATACACGACCCGCCGCTGATGCTCTTTGGCCGGGGCACGCTGACCGAGCAGGACAGCCGTTGCGTGGCCATCGTGGGCACGCGGCGGGCGTCCCCCTATGGCATCCGCATGGCGGAGCGCTTCGGCCGGGACCTCGCCGGGAAGGGTTTCACCGTCGTAAGCGGACTCGCGAATGGAATCGACGCCGCCGCCCACCGGGGCGCCATCGAGGCGGGCGGCCGGACCATCGCCGTGCTGGGCAACGGCGTCGACGTGGTCTATCCGCGCCAGAACGCCGAGTTGTTCGAGGAGGTCACACAACACGGTTGCATCGTCTCCCAATTCCCGATGAATACCCGGCCGGACCGCCGGCATTTCCCGTATCGCAACCGCATCATCAGCGGCCTTACGTTGGGGACGTTGATCGTGGAAGCGCCCGGCAAGAGCGGGGCCTTGATTACCGCGCGGCAGGCGGCTGAGCAAGGCCGGGAAGTTTTCGCCGTGCCGGGGCAAGTGGGGAGTCAGAACAGCCAGGGACCGCACGGCTTAATCAAGGAGGGAGCCAAGCTCGTCGAAAACGCGGACGATATCGTGGTGGAACTGGATTTGGCCGCGGAGGATGCGCCGGTTCCCGCACCCGCCGTCGCCCCTCCCAGCCGGGGAGAGCCCGAACCTGTCGCGCATGCCCCGAAGCCCCGCCGGGAGCCGTCTCCGAAAGCCGCCACTGTCTCGCCCAACGCGGACCGCGCGGCCGTACAAACCGAGCCGCTTGCCGAACCTGGCGGGCCAGAAGAACGCAAAGTTCTGCAAGCCTTGGCGGCCGATGGCTCCTATGTGGACGAGATTGCCGAGGTCTGCCGGATACCCGTCTCCCAAGCCCTGAGCACCTTAACGTTGCTTGAACTCAAGGGCCTCGTCCGGCAATTCAGCGGCAAACGGTTTGCCCCGCGATGAAAACCGTGGATCGAATCGCGACCAAGGTGCGCCGCGGCGAACCCATTCCGCCGCCGCTCGCGGCCGCGCTTTCGGTGGCCAGCGCCGGCATGCGCGCCGGCATGTGGCTGCGCAAACGCGCGCCCCGTTTCAGAGTCGACGCCCGCGTGATCTCCTACGGCAACATCACCACCGGCGGCGCAGGCAAAACCCCGGCCGTCATCGAACGGGCTCAGCAAGAAATCGCGGCGGGCCACCGGGTCGCCGTCATCACGCGCGGCTACGGCGGCGCTCACAAGCCGGGCCGGCTGCGTGGCGCGGATGCCTCCATCACCCACGAGACGGCCGCCCGCTTTGGCGACGAGCCCGCCCTCATTGCGTCAAAGATCCCCGACGCCTTCGTGTTTAAGAACGCGGATCGCGTGACGGCGGCTGTCGAAGCCGTGCGCGATTATGGGTGCGGGGTGATCGTTCTCGACGACGGCTTTCAGTATCTGCCGCTTGCGCGCGACGAGGACATCCTCGTTTTGGACAGCACCAACCCCTTCGGCAACGGCCGGCTTGTGCCCCGCGGCATCCTTCGCGAACCCCTCACGGCCATGGCGCGCGCGACGTCCTTCATATTGACGCGGTGCGACCTTGTGGCGGAATCCCCTTACCTGGCCGAGGCGCTACGCGAACTTTGTCCCGGCGCGCCCATCCGCCAGACGCGCCATCAGCCCACGCACCTCTGGAACGCGCGGACCGGAGAGCGTCTGGAGGTGGAAGCCTTAAATGGCCAGCCCATTCATGTGGTTTGCGCCATAGGCAATCCCGAAGCCTTTTGTGTCTCTCTGGAGCGCCTCGGCGCCACGCTGCTCACCGCCCAAACCTTCCGCGATCACGCCACGATTCCGCCGGAGGCCTTGCCGCGCGAAGGTTTCACGGTGACGACGGAGAAGGACGCCATCCGCATGGCGGCGCCCCCTGAAAACCTCTGGGCGCTCGCCGTCGCCCTGCAAGATATGTAACGTCTCACTCAGGCGTCCCATGGGTCAGGGTGATTGCCGGCGCGCTGTGGCGTGGGGCAATGGGCCGTTGTTGTTCAAGCATCGCCGTGGCGGCGTCATCCGGCCATCGTGTATTCAAGATCTCGAAATAGCCCACATAGTCCGTGGCTCGTTGCTCGCGTCCCTCGCCGGCTTGGAAATAAGGGAACGTGTCCGGATCCTGCGCCCAAGGGGCCACGCGCCGGAAGGCCTGCTCAAGCGTCCGCCCCGAAGGCGATTCGTAATCGTAGAGGTCCACGCCGTTTACATAGGCGATTTCAGCGGCGATGGTTTGCGGCATAAGCGTGAAGTGCGTGTACCAGATGCCCCGTTCGCCAATGCCATCGTTCCGAGTGACTTCGTGGGGAAGGTGGCCGTCCTCGGCGATTTGCGCTTCGATGAAGTGTTTCCACCGATCCACGCCTTCTTCAAAGAGTTCTTCGTCTTCCGTGAACGCCGCGATGGCCATCACCAAGACGAGTCCCCAGTTCCCCCAGTTGTTCTGCCGGTCCATGGTGTTCATGGGCAAGGCCCGTTCGCGCATCCAGGCGCGGAACTCCTCCTCCATACTGGAGGTCCACGCCTCGCTGGGGCGTAGGAGGTCCGCCGCGAAAATCATGGACGGGAAATGGTAGGAGAAGGAAAGCGACGAGTCGTGATGCGTTTCCAGCTCTTCAAGATCCGTCCATGGCTCGATCAGGCGGACCGCGGCCTCCGCATATTCGTCCTCCCCCGTCAGCCGGTACAGCAATGCAAGCCTGTAGGCGTTGTTGGCGTCCAGCTTGAGCGCCTCCTTGGATTCGCGGTGGCCCACGGCATCCTGGTAATAGGGAGGCACGTACCAAACATCCGGGACTTCGGGCTCGTGGGCGAGAAGTTCCGCTTTACGCGCCATGAGGTCCTCGAACGCGCTGGCCGTGGGTTCTTCCCCTTGCTTGATGCGTTCCCGCAACACTCCAATATGTTCCTCGTCGATGAACACCCCGGAACCATTGAAATGCGCCTCCGAAGCGCTCGGCTCGGTTTCCGCCCAAGCCGCTTGATCAACCCCCAGTAAGCACGCCCAGCCAACCAGACCGGGCAACAGCAACATGGTTTTCTTCATGGTCTTATCCTTTACGATGTTTGATATTTTGGGCATCCATGCCGTTGTTCACCTGCGCGGCGGCGCGTTTCAGACTAGCATCGAGCCACACTATAGCAAGCGCCAGGGGCGCTTTCCCACGGGATCGGGCGCCCTATCGTATAAGGCGCGCGCGTCGCAATGAGTTCAAGCAGCTCGACCTGCTCAAAAGGGGGTTGACATGGGGGCGGGAAACTGATAGAGTGTGTCTTAAGCCGCAGCTAGGGTTCCGTAAATGACGGAGGCTGTGGCCGGGTAGGTGGGTTAGAGCGAACTGGTGAGAGCGGTGGTTTGGGCGCGTTGGACGGGCCATGTTCAAAGCGTCTGACGCGGGAAAAAGACCACTTTCACGGGGCGCGCACGAAGGAATACCCATCACCTGTTTTTGCCTGGTATGCAGTTTTGTGGAGGAAGGAGGTGAAAGAGCATTATGAAGAAACTAGCGATTGTAGCGGTGGCGACCATGTTTTGCGCGGTTGGGGCGTTTGGCGTCTCCATCACGGTACCATTCTTCCTGGATAACGCTCCCGCCGATAGCACGTTTCCGCCATCGGAGGACACGGCGTCTTTCATCGGGATTCGGAACATTACGGATTCCGAAATCAATAATAATTTTAATCAAACAAAATATACTTTGTGTGTAGGTGCCCCTTGGGAAGCCACTTCTGATAATAAAAAATACATAGATATGTTAGAAAAATCATACCAAAAGAACAAAGAGCTTTATCTT
>JAWOFY010000260.1:0-4491 GCA_046497285.1 Candidatus Hydrogenedentota bacterium | reverse complement strand
CGGCCAGGTGGCCAAGGACCTCCGCCGCGTCCCGCCGCTCGGTCCAATTCGCGTCTGTGTCGGCGAGCTTTTCGGCCCATTGTTGAAGAGCTTCGCTTGGTTCGGTCTCGTTTGGCATACTACCTCCCTTCACTTAGCGGCGCCTATTGTAATCATTGTAGCTACCGGGTTACAACAGGCGGCGCCGGCGCCAATCGCCGGATAAGCATTCGCAAGAACCATATCGCCGCCTCCCAGGCGGCTCATCAATGCCGGCGAGACGCCGGCGGTACGTCATCCCCCATTGGGTGAGGATAACGTTGTTTTTCTGGCGCTAACAATAGGGACAGCAAGATAGATTAAGCCAACTTACGCGGCGATTGGGGGCCGGTCTTGTAGGCGGCCTGTGGGAGCCGGCGAGGTTCAATAGGGAACATCCGCGGCGATTGATGTGTTAACGCGGTGATTAGGCAGATTGAAAGTTAGGCCATTACATGGAGAAAGGAAGGTACGAAATGCAGTATGTTCGATACACGCTCATGTCGTTAGTTGTTGCGGCGGTGGCGGTGGCGGCAGGCCAGGTCATGTTCGGTTCGGTTGGGGCCCAGGAAGAGCCTGAGCTGCAGGTGGGCGACGAGGCCCCGGAAGTCGCGATCGCCGATTACGTTCGGGGTGAGCCCGTCCGGATTCATCCCGAAGAAGACGATGAGCAGGAAGAAACCGAAGAGGAAGAAGCCGAGCGGCCCATTCACGTGGTCGAATTCTGGGCGACCTGGTGTCCTCCGTGCCGGGTTTCGATTCCGCACCTCACCGAGCTGCAAGAGAAGTACGAAGACGACAACGTGGTCATTGTGGGCGTGACCAACGAGGATCCCGAGGACGTGGAGCCCTTTGTGGAGGACCAAGGGGAGAACATGGCGTATAGAGTGGCGATTGATGACGAGACCAAGACCGGCCGCGCTTATATGGAAGCCGCGGGGGTCCGGGGTATCCCATGGGCCTTTGTCGTGGACCGCGAAGGCGTGTTGGTGTGGCATGGCCACGCCATGCAAGTGGAAACGGGTATCAAGAAAGCCTTGGGCGAAGAAGAGGATGCGTGACGCTTCGCGCCTGAGGTAACCAACTTGCGAATAAGGATGGCCGGAGGGACGGCGGGTAACGCGGATTCCGCGCTCTCCGCCCTTCGGCCACCTCTTTTTAAACTCGTGGCGCGGACCGGACCCATCAACGTTTGACCACCATCAAGGAGAAGACCCAATGTTACGTCACCTTAACTCCAAATATGCCGGCGCCGCCATTACGCTCACTCTGTTGGCCATTGCAGGCATCATCGTGGCTCAAGGCGGTATCGTCCGTGGAGACGCGGAAGAAGAAGACGGCTTGGCTGTCGTATGGACAAGCGGTGATCCGGATGTAGCCCACCGCATGGCCCTGATGTATACCCATGCCGCGAAGACCCAGGGCTGGTTTGACGAGGTCAACCTCATCGTGTGGGGGCCTTCCCAACGCTTGCTTGCCGCCGACAAGGAGGTACAACAAAAGATTGAAGAGATGGCCGCGGATGGAGTCATCGTAGAGGCCTGCGTCGTATGCGCCGAATCCTATGGCCTTACCGATAGGCTTGAGGAGCTTGGACTGGAGGTGAAAGCGATGGGCGCACCCCTCAGCGGACACATCAAAGGCGACACCGACGTCATCACGTTCTGAACGGGGCTTTGCGAATACGGCCGCATAATGTGTGGTTTACAGATAGGTTGGCGTTTTGGAGAAGGTTTTACTGAACGCGTTAGTGTATTGCTCGTTCCGCAGCGCCAGTGTCCTAGGTTTCTCTTCTTCCCTATGTTGTGAGCCTTGCTATTTGATTTCACACGACGTCATAGGCACAATTGCCTTTTAGGATAATTGGGGCAGCAACACAAAGGTCAGGGGGTAGTTTGGGATACCTAGACGATTTGCATTCCGATGAGGTGCGGCCCCGCCTTGAGGCAGTGTATTACAAGGCCGAGGCCGGACGTTGCCTGAATGGGGTGGCGCATGATTTGAACAACTACTTGGGGACCATCCTAGCCTATGCGGAGATCTTGAGTTTGGACGTGGAGGAGGAGGATGCCAAGCGGTCCATAAGCGAAATCATTGGAAGCGTCCGTAGATGCACCAAGCTCGCTAATAAGCTTAACGGTATTGCCCGGCCGGAGAAGCCCAATGTCTCCCTTGTGGACCTTGATACGCTTGTGGAGGGGATCTGCGAGCTGAGGGCGTACGACTTTCGCGTGGCCGGCGTAACCTTGCGCACGAACTTGAGTGGCGGCGCTTCGCTGATCGCGGACGCCCCCAAGCTCGAAATGGCGGTGGTCGCCCTGCTTTCCAATGCGCTCGAAAACGCGGCTTCGGGAGAGGGAGAGTCAAAGCCCGTGACCGAGGTGAGCGTTGCGGCGGAAGAAGATGGCGGGGTGTTAACGGTATGGGACTCCGGTCCGCCCGCGCCGGAATCGGAGTGGGACGCCATCTTCGACCCCTTTTACACCAAGCGGGAGGGCGCGCACATCGGCCTTGGGCTGCATGTAGTCCGACAGATAGCCGCCTACCACGATGGCAGCGTGAGCTACCACCCGAGTCATGGCGTGCGGTTATGGCTGCCCCGGTCTAACTCGCTCACGCCCGGATAAACAACGCGGCGGACCGGCTCCGTTCTTCATCTTCCGTTGGTGTCGTCGAAGGCGTAGGTCACCCGCACGCGCGCTACACAGATCATGCGCTCCTGCAAGGCTTCTTCCGTGGCTCTCATCGGGCGTTCCCACGAGATTTCCTGGATCTCCACATGGTCCACGGCCCGGATGCCGCCTTGCATTAACTGAGCCGCGCTATGAGCTAGGGGATACGCCTCTTCCATGGCCCGAGAGACGGCGGTTTGCTCCACGGACGCCTTGTCCGCCAGCTCATAGTACGGGCCTTCGAGGGTACTGTCCAACTCTTCGGCTACCCGGCGGACACCATCACACACGGCGGCGAACTGTTCCATTCCGTCCTCCGGGTTGCGAAAGGCGTGATGTTGAAAACGGATCCGCACGAAACGTTGGACGAGCGGGAGGGCTGCGTCAACAGGGCGTTTTTCGCCCACTAAGGTCTCATGCGCCGACACGCCGTGCTCGTTGAGCGTCTCCGCGACTCGCTGCTCGAAACCGTCGGCCTCGGCCATCGCCTCTTGCATGGTGTCGGCCGTGAATTCGCGCGTGAGCCAAAAATCCACATGGTCTGGCCGGGCTTCCACCGTGGCCTCGCCGGTGTTATGAATGGAGGCGTAAAATTCCTGTCCCCCCGCGCCAAACGCCGTCCACATCACGGCCGCGACTACTAGCAAAAGCCTAGCGTATCTCGTCCAAGTCTTCATGATTTCGCCTCATCGCCTCCAGAGTATGCTGGGGTTCCATCCTGGGAAAGACATCTACAAGGGAAACAGTTCCTCGATTTCCCCTTCATCCGGCTGGCGTCCGTACTCGCAAATCTCGAACAGCTCGGCGTGCGCGACCTTATCGGCGTGGGGTTGGCCGTAGCGTTTGGCTAGCGCGCCGCGCCCCAGCTCGGTGAAGGCCTCCAGCCAAGGGCTCCAATGCTGTTTCAACCACGCCCGCCTTTCCGCGGGATCGGACGGAGCGCCGGGCAGCCCTTCCAACCACGGCAGCCATTCGTAGACTTGGGACTCCATCACATGGAGCATCTCCCACTTAATGTCCATCACGTCATCCACGGCCACCGCGATTTCCGCCTGAAACGGATAGGGACGCTTGAAGTGATCCATGAGAAACACGAAGAGGGGATTACGCGCAAGAGGAGCCGTGTCCGGACAAAAATAAGGAACGGTCACCATGAAGGCGGCGTCTTGAACGAGGAGGGCCGTATACCGGTGGTCGGGATGATAGTCCCACGGCCGATGGGTGAGCACGATGTCCGCTTCAAGGTTTCGCAGCAACCGGGCCACCGTCTTGCGCTGAGCGAGTGTGACTTCCAATTCGCCATCGTGGGTATCCAGCACAAGGGACCGGCATCCGGCTATGCGCGCCGCCTCTGCCGCTTCGTTCGCGCGCCGCTGCGCCAGCGCGCCTCCGCCTTCCATCTGGTGCCCGATGTCTCCATTTGTCATCGACACCAACGTGACGCGATGGCCCGCGCGGGCCCATTTCACCGATGTGCCTCCCGCAAATGCTTCACAGTCATCCGGGTGGGCGCCGATGCAAACGATATTCATGCCGCCCCATCCTCGCCGTTTTCGTTTGCCCCGCCGTCGGTGTTGGAAGGCTCCTCGGTATCTTCTTCCCCCTCCCCTTCTTCGTCTGCGGCATCCGTATCTTCTGGCGTCTCTGGTTCGGAGTCCTCGGGCTCCTCCGGCTCAGGCTCCTCGGCCGCCTCCGGTTCGGGTTCTTCGTCGGGCTCGGAGTCGTCGGCCGCTTCGGGTTCAGGTTGCTGGTCGAACCCGGTCTGGAACTTGTTGGCGACGATCATCACATTAAACTCAGC
>JAWOFY010000010.1:0-2946 GCA_046497285.1 Candidatus Hydrogenedentota bacterium | reverse complement strand
CCCCCGAGCCGCCTTCCTGGCGGCTTAGATGCCGGCAAGATGCCGGCGGTGCGTATTATTCCCCCTTTGAAGGGGGGCCGAAGGGCCGGGGGATGTAAACGCCCGGCACATTACCTTACATGGCGATTGGGGCACAAAGAACAGGTGCGTTATGGCCAAGAAGCAACAGATTCAAATTAAGCGGGACGAGGATTTCTCGGAGCTGGACGAGGAAATGGACGAGGCCCTTCAGCATCTGGAAGGGACGAACGGCAAAGTAGCCCATCTACTCGAACGCTACGCAGAAGAAGGCGAGGCGGCCATCGCCCGTTTTCTGGGCGAAGAGGGGTCCGGCTCTCACGAGGAAGACGCTACCACCGCGGCTCCCGCTTCCACCGACACCGGGGAAGCGGGAGCCGAAAACGAGTTGGACGAGCACCCATCTGAGGCGAACAAGGCCGCCAATCAGCCGGAGGAGGAAGAATCCTGATGCGCCTTGCCTCCGCGCCTCCCGGCTTCTTCTGTATCCGTCACTTCCCTGCCGTGGCGGCGCGTATGCGGGCATCGGCGGCGCGCGTCATGTCCTTAAAACGCAGGAGGTGTTCGGGCGGCGTGTCGTAACTCACGCAGCCGCATCCCCATACGAAGCGCGCCATCCCCCGCGCTTTTCCGGCGAGGCCATTAATCATCGTGTCCAGTCCCTCCCAATCGGCCCGCTCAATCATTTTGGGGTCCACGCTGCCACGGATGATGATAGGACTATCCCCAATGCGTTCCCGCATGTAGGCGATATCCGCCAGATAATCGGCGGCGACGAGCCCCGTGCCGCTTGCAATAAAGAAATCGATAAGTTGCGTGGTGTCGCCCCCAAGAATCACGGCGGGTGGAGGAATATCGTAGTTGGCGCGCACGGCGTCGATGACCCGTTTGTTGTAGGGAACCACATACTGCTCATAGGTGGGCGGATCAATGAGCGGCAGCGTCGCCCAGGACTCGAACAGATTGACGCTCGCTCCCAGCGAGGCAAACCGGCACGCTTGCTCCATGGCCAAGGTGGCGGTTTTATCCAACAAGGCGTGAACCTTATCGGGGTCCGTGTACATATCGGTGATAAGGTTCTCAAATCCGCGCAACTCCGCCGCTTGCGAGAACGGTCCTCCCATACACGCGTAGACCCATACGTCATTGCCTATCTCCGCCATGACGCGGTACACCGCTTCAACAATGAGCCCCAACCGGTTTTCCTCGTCCGGCTCGGGGATGGGGAGCGTGTGCGGATCGGCTTCCTCGTTCGCCAGCGGATGGTGCGTTATGCCGGGTATGTTTTTCCCGTCCCCCAGCGACACCGCGCAGCCGAAGGCTTCCGCCTCGATGTTATAGATGTCGATACCAACGGTTACGAGGTCATGCTCGTATGTCCTGAACCCCGTGATGGCGGCCTCGGCCATGAGGTCAGCGCTACGGCTCACCTCGCCAGGACTTTTGTCCAGCAGACGCGCCCCGTGTTCGTAGATCGAGGGAACAAAAGGCCAATGGTCAACGACTTGCCCATCCCAAACCGCGTTCATGCGTTCAATCGGCTTCATCCCGAATCCTCCCCTAGCAACTGGAGCGTCCGCACTGGCAGCTACGCACTGTCCAGTGTGAGCCCGGCTCCCTTGGGGCGGCGTTTTTCCGCCCCCCCCTTTTTATCCCGTAAAGGAGCATGGTAGTCGTTGGCGGCTTGTGGACGCAACTACGGGACCAGGTGTGCCGTCTCGCCTCAAGAGCCAGCGGAGTCCCCCGGCGGCAGGCCGAGAGAGTCGAAGCGCCACTCTTCCAGAGGGGTGAACGGATCGGGATCGATAGCTATCTGATAGCCGAACGGCGCGCCGAGCACGGAGTCAAGCGCGATCTCGCCGCCAGAGATGTTTAGGGAGGGAAACGCTTCGTTCGCTGTCTCGTGTCTCTGATACAGATCCCCGTGGCTGGCGAGCACAGCTTCTTGTAGCTGATCGGGGAACACGCTGAGGCCGGGGAAATAGTGGTGGCCGTTCATCTCCACGTGTTCCAGCCCGAGCACAGAGGTTACAGCGAGGTTTTGCAGCAGAGCGACAGGCCCCACGTTGGCCAAGTCTTCTCCACTGAAGGCGTAGCGGCCCTGGGGATCTTGGCGGCGCCGTTGGGCGGTGAGACAGGCATTCGCGATACCCTTGAAGACGCCCTTACAGTTTTTGTGGCTGGTTCCCGCATACCCGCGTTCAAGCGCCTGGGGCAGACTCTCGTTCTCGCCATCGGATTCGTCGATGATAATGGGTGGACGCTCCGGCCAGTTAGCGAAGGCGGCAGTGGCTTGGGGTGTCAACGCGACGTCGCGATGAAGGGGTTGCTCCAGAAACAACAGACCCTCCTTGAACCAGGCCGCGATGGTGTTATCGCGTTGCAGGATATCCCAAAGCTCGCGAAATTTCTCGATGTCGGTGAAGAACTCGTTGCCGTCCAGCGTGAAGGCGAAGCTGCCGCATTCACGTTGGAGGAGTTCGGCGACACCCCGCAACCGCTGGAGGGCGGCATCGGGATCGGCGGGGATCTTTATCTTGAAATAGCGCAGGCCATACTGGCGGATGCACGCTTCCAATGATTGAGGCAGCCCGTCCCCCACGAGGCCGTCCGGCGGGATGTCGGCTTCGGTGAGGGGATCGGCCAATCCTACGGTGTGGCGAGCGCCCATGCGCCGCGTGGGTTGCGCCGGCAACCAATCCCGTGGTGTTGAGCCCGCCAACTCGCCATGGACGTCGCCTAGGCGCATGCCCAAGGTGTTGTCCCGCACTGTTTGGGCAAAGGTCATTTCAGAGGCCCGGCAAAAGGCGTCAAGGGCGGCGCGTTCCAAGAGGGACGCGCCAAAATTCCAAAGTAAGGCGGAATAGCCGCGTTGATTCCCCCAGTCTTTCTGGGCATGGTAAAGTTGCAGCCACCAATCAAAGACGC
>JAWOFY010000484.1:0-4735 GCA_046497285.1 Candidatus Hydrogenedentota bacterium | reverse complement strand
GGGCGAGGAGCGAAGGACCATGAAGATATCGGCGGAGAGAGATGATGTGATAGCCTGCCAGGAAGGCCGGGGCTTTGGTCTCGGGCAATGGCGGTGGGGAGTCCCAGGCGTTGTCTGAGGCCGGAGGGATTCCGGCCCCGGAGGCGGAGCCGCGCGGTGGGCGCGTGGCTCACTACGGCAGTGAGTATGTTCCCAAGGGGTGGCCAATCTCTTCATAATGTTCGACCGCCGGCCGAGGCCCCACGTCTGACAGCGCGATTCGAGTGGCGCTATACACATCAGCACGGCCTGAAGGACACAGGCAACCGACAAGCAGCAAGCAAATGAGTACGACAATTGCAGGTGGTTCAGCGTTCTTTTCCATCGGGCATCCGAAAGAAGGCCATCAGTATCTTGGAAAGGATCTGTTCGCCGAACTCATTGGCGTGGACCGCGTCCCGATAGAACATGTGCGGGTGCAACTCTGAGGAGCGAATGTACTGTGCCCACGGGGAAGTCATATCGATGTAGGCACAGCGTTCGTCCGCCGCAAGTGCTTTGAGCAGCCGGCCGTACTCGCCCGTGCCTGAATAAGCGGCTCTGGACAGTTCCTCCGGATCCCGCGGATCACTTGTCCCAAACACACCTGTCGCCAAAATGATCTCCACCTGCGGCAGAGCCTCTCGCAGTTGCTGGATAACGGTGCGTATATCCTCAATACTATTCTGGCTGATCCCCCCGATGAAAACAAGATCGGGGTTGCGCGGAACGACATTCTTGCCGATTCGGTTCTCTTGCTTGTAGTGCTGGCAGCCGCCACCGCCTCGCACATACACCGTGCCCTTGATCTCAGCTTTAGGGTACGCCTCCTGGAGCTTGGCAAGCCAGCCGGAGCGCATCGTGTCGTTGACGATGCTATCGCCCAAGGCCAGGACATGAAGTTGGCCGCCGTTTGTCAGTATGTCTCGAGTTCGCTGGAGGAACCGCCAATCGTTTGGCGGAGGCGTGAACTGTCCTTTCGGCATCTCGGCCTGGATTTGCTCGATCTGCGCAAGCGAACGTACGGGAGTGCGTAAGATGTAGTAGCCCTCCTCCTGTGCTTCATTGCCGTTCGCCGGCTCGTCAGGTGGATATTCGGCCGGAATCGGCCCGTCTTCCGGGAAGGTGACGGGAGAGTCCGTCATCATGTCGCAAACACCGTGCGGTGTGTAAAAGATGATGGCCAAAAGTAAAACAGCCGCATACCTCAATTTGAATTCTTTATTTCTTGTCATCTATCTAACTCCTTTGATACGTGTGCGGCCGCAGTTACGGAAGTGAGCAGCCGGCAATCCAGTCGGTCCCGTCATGTTCGTACGCGCCCAAGTCCGGGGCTTTTCCTGCGTAATCGGCCGTTACGCCCTCAATCACCACTCCACGATCAATTGCCGGAGAATCCGCCAGCAGGCGAAACTCAAGGCCGCCCTCGCCCGTCTTCACAAACTTCGGATCGCATTGGCTGCCCATTTCATGAGGGCCCGGAGCGTCGGGTCGAATGGCCGAACGGTAGATGTTGTTTACGGTGTTGGAGGGCTTGCTGGCCGGATAGCTGTCGAAGGAGTACCAGTAATCATCCGAGGTCGAGGCCAGGGTATTGTTGAAGACTTGATGGAAAGGCTCCGTCGCCTGCTCAAGCCGAATATCGTTCTTGTAGTTGTTCCAGAAGACATTATGGTCGATTTGCGAAGGCTTGGCGTTCTGGTCGAAGTAGATCCCGGCCCCCACCGGAAACTCATGATTCGGGTCGTTCTTGGCATCATGCAGCCAGTTGTGGTGAATGCGCGTGCCGGTCAGGTCGGCCCCGCCCGCGGCATAGATCGCGCCCGCCGTTTTCATGAAATCGCGCCGACTCAAGCTCATGCTTCCTCCTATGATGATGTGAGGCCCACTTTCCATCGCTGGCTACATGCCTACAGGATGTGTCCATCCCTGCGCCCTTTTTGGGGTTCATGGGCGAATACCGAGGAGTAGATGCGTCACGGCGGCAGTTTCTGCTATCTTTGGTTCACCACAAGCCAAGATACGGGATTGCCGCCATGACTGCTTATGAGCTTATCAAAGATTTGGGAGGATGGGAAGGGTGCCGGCTTGATTTTGTGGAGCGCAGGGCGCGGGAAGGGGCTTCAGAGGACGACGCGGTGGACGTGATAGCCCGGCCTGTAGGCGTGTATGTGGCGATCCGGGCTGGGCACATTCTCCAGGCGGCCCCAGCCCCATGAGCGATTCCTTCAACCAGACACGACGATTCAACATGGTTCATTTCCTCCACCGAGCGTTCCGCGTGGCCCGGATACAGCCTCCGAGCTGACGGAAATGGAGTTCGGGCCGGTCCGGATTCTAGGGAGCCGGACCGGCGCGTCGAGCCCTGATTCGTTGAGCTGTTGGCAACGAGAGAATCTACTATTTGCTGGCGTTGTGCGTGGCCGCCCCGCGGAATGTCCGTTGCCTATTCCAGGTTTGTCTCCATTTCCAACATCACTTTTACGTCATTGCGGCGGCTTTCGGGATTGACGTCGAGCCGTTCGAGTTTTCCCTCGCGGTATGCGCCCTTGAGTATGGTTTGACGGGGCGCATGCAGTTTGAACTCTACGTCCCAGTCCTTGGGCCAGGCGGGGAACAGCCAGATCTCATCGCCCTCGGCTTGCAAAAGCATGGTCTGCAAGGTCTTCATCAGGTTGCCGCCATGGTCCTGGTCCGGGATCCAGTCGTGGTTCGGACCCCAAAAAGCGGGAAAACGGCTACCCTCGTGCTTGTTTGCCGCACGCTCGGCCACTTTGCTCGCGGCGGTCTCCGTCAGGCCGAGGAACGCGGCCTGCGTGTCGTCTTGATGCCAACCGAAGTTGGCCTGGTGCACTCGATGCTCGAAAGTCCGCCGGCCCACATCCAGCTCGGGCTTTTCGACCCCGTAAAAACGGAAAGGGAAAACGGTATACAACTCAGGGTTCTCCATGTTTCCACGCCCGCCGTAGACCTCTTCCGCGCCGAGCACGCGTTTCTGGCCCTCTTCGCCTGCCATGGGCAGCGGCGGAATAGACTCCCTGAGCTGCGTCCAAAACGTGCGCCGCTCGGCCCCGGCGGCCTCTTCCGGCATGTCCAACAGTTTATCGAGCACCCACTTCAGGCCGGCGATGTCGGGAGTGGGATTCTTTGCGTCCTGAAGGGTTTCGAGCGCTTGGGCGGGATACATCACCAAATGCCCCTCCTCGTTCCGCTCGTAGTGTTTGTCCCAGAACTCGAGCAAAACGTCGCTCATCGGCAGCAAATGCTCTCTCAGGAACGCTTCATCGCCCGTATACTCATAATAGTCGCACATCATGGCCATTAACTCGGGCGAGGCCGTGTACTCGCGGCGAATGTACGGGTTGACGAGTTCGCCGGTCTCCAGTCCCAGTTCTTCCCGTTGAGCGTCCCACCCGTAGTTGGTGTTCGTGAACATGCCCCAGAAGTACATAGTCTCCGGAAAGAACGCCCCGCCATGTCCAAACCACTGCTGGGTGCGGAACTCCGCCAGCGGAAGCGTGGCTTTGTACATACGGAAGAGCGGCCGCATCATGTCGAAGTCGCCGCTGGCGAGCATCGGCCAATAGGGAAGGCGTGTGTTTTGCCACCAATATGGTCCTCCCCACCGCCGGTAATCCGGGTCGTACCCATCCATGTCGACGGTGAATATCGAGCCGTTGAACTTGATGGGATGAACACCCCGGCCTCCGCATGCGTTGATATAGCGTTGTAGGACGTAGCCCCGGGTGATCGCCTCAGCCTCAGGTGGTCCCTCCACAAAAATCCAGCTCCGGTTCCAAAACTGGCGCCACCAGTGGCGGTGGGCGGCCCGGGCTTCTTCAAAGGAAACCTGCTGGTTCACCTCCTTGGCTTGTTCCTCGAGATCCGAGACCCACGCCTCGGCGCTCGGCGTCTGTTCCGAGCGCACATGGATATTCACCACAAACCGTTCCCGCGGTTCCACCGAGGCTAGCGTTTTGTCGCCGTCGTTCCGCAGTCCTTCGCCCTCGATCAACCCGCCGAAGGTATGATGCTTCAACGGATCGTCCTGCTGCTCAATCAGTGCTTCCAGTCCTTGGTGGCGGAGATTGCCGGCCCAAATCGACTTCTCGTTGCGGTGATACCAAGCTATGCTTTCTTCCCGATCCTCCAAAACGATGTCCGGATAGACCATGATGGGGTCCGGGCCGCCGTGTATACCATAGGCGCTATGGGCCTCGTCTCCCGTGAGTTCACGTTCCTCTGTGCGCCACGCCTCAAGCGTGGTCTCCAGAGCCGAGGGTTCGGCGCTCTCGGCTTCGATACGCACGACCGGATGGTGGGCGTCGACCCAGACACGCATCCGCGCTTTCTCGCCGTCTGGCCCGAACCGGACCGTCATCTCGCCTTCGTTGAGCCGAAGTTCCTGTTCAAAAGCGGCATCATCCGCCAGGAGCCCCGTCCCGAGCCGGATGCGCACCCGGCCAAGCTTCAACAGGCGATGGTTTTCGCTCCAAGCGTCGGTCTTGCTCAACAGCAGCAGTAAGTCGCCATTTGGCTCGACCCAGGCGTTCACGCCGATGTCGCCGTTGCCGAACGGCATTGAGCCCTTGGAGTCCTCGCTGGGCGAATCCCAGACCACATTGTAATGGGCCAGCCGTTCGCTCGGAGTTTCTCCGTGCGTAACGGCTGGCATGCCCACTGCAGCGCCCAGAAGTGCAAACATCAACAGCATATT
>JAWOFY010000437.1:0-4462 GCA_046497285.1 Candidatus Hydrogenedentota bacterium | reverse complement strand
AGCAGGAAATGCTTCATCGCTGATGGCGGAAAAACGCTTGAATCAAAAGCCGCGTCCTACGCGCCATTCCCGGGCCACGGGGAATCCCTGTGTGTAAGCACGGCCTGTTCTGAGCAGCCAATGATGAAACCCCATCCCCGCTTGATAGCATGTGCGCGCTCTGTTATTGTTGTGGCAACATATGGCAATGCAACTATTGCAAAAAATACAATCCGATAAGGAGATTAATCATGTCCGAGTCCTTTTCTTCTGGCTCCATGGACCGCCGCCAGTTTATGGCCAACTTGGGCGCAGTGACTGCCGCTGGGCTGGTCACATCCGGGGTGGGGGCGCGCGCAGCGGAAAACCAACCGAGTGCGGACCTGTTCAGCGGGTTTTCCAGCGATTTCGCATCAACGCCGGATCGCGTGTGGATTGGCGAAGCGTATTGGGCGAATCCCATGGAGGATTGGCGTATTCACAACGGGCGGCTGGAGTGCACGAGCAATGGGCAGGATCGCAATGTCCACGTGCTGACGCATCAATTGGCCCGCCGGCCGGGCGGTCTCGATATGTCCGTACGAACGGGCTTGTTGGAAAGCCGGCCCAATGGTTCCGTGGGCTTTCGCGTCGGAATCTCGGATGAAATCTCCGACTACCGCGGGGCCTGTTTCTGGGGCAGCGGCGTGGACGCCGTCATTGGCGTGGACGGCCAGCTGATTCTCGCCAACGAGCGCAAGGACCTTGGGGAGGACGTTGACCTGAGCGATGTGACGCTCCGGCTTACGGCGGAGCCCTCCGGCAACCGGTATCGGCTTACGCTCTCTGTAAACGCTGAGGATGGGTCGACGCTGGGTGACGTGTCGGCTGAGGTTGAACCCGATGATCTCGTTGGAAACATGGCGTTGGTGAACAACCATACGGGACAAGGCAACGCCGCCCGCTTCTGGTTTCAGGATTGGACCATCCGCGGCGACAAGGTCCAGGCGAATCCGGAGCAGACGTTCGGCCCCATCCTTTGGTCCATGTACACATTGAGCGATAATCGCGACGATGACGGCTATGTGATGAAGATGACCGCGCAAATGCCGCCAATGGGTGAAGAAGATTCGCAAGAGGTCATCCTTGAGGCGCTCCGCGATGGCCAGTGGGAGCCCATCGCCACGGAAACCATCGATGCCGAATCCCGCACCGCCACCTTCCGTGTCGCCCGCTGGGACGCCAGCAACGATATCCCGTACCGTTTGGTGTACGAAACACAAACCACCGACGGGCGCCCGTTGCGCCATGAGCGGCTTGGGACGGTGCGGCGCGATCCCGCCGATCTTCCCGTGAGCGTGGCCGGCTATACCTGTCAAATGGATTACGGATTTCCGTACAACCCGGTCGAGCGCAATTCAAAGGCGCTTGATCCCGACGTGCTGTATTTTTCCGGCGATCAAATCTATGAGCGCGTTGGCCACTACGGGATCATCCGCGAGCCCGCCGACCGCGCCATCCTCAACTATCTTCGAAAGTACTACATGTTCGGCTGGGCATTTGGCGATATGATGCGGGACCGGCCCACTATCGTATTGCCTGACGACCACGATGTGTATCACGGCAACTTGTGGGGCGAAGGCGGCCGGGAAATGCCGATGGAGGACGGCGGCATTTACCAGACCAGCACCGGCGACAGACCGGGCTACATCATGCCCGTGCCGTTCGTCAATGCGGTACACCGCACGCAAACGGCCCACCACCCTGACTTTTTCGACCCAACGCCGGCGAAGCGGGGTATCAGCGTGTTCTACGGAGATATGGTTTATGGCCGGGTGAGTTTCGCCATGGTGAGCGACCGGCAGTTCAAGTCAGGCCCCCAGCGGGTTGACACGGGCGAGGGCCGTATGGATCACCTCATGGATCCAACGATCGACCCGGAAACGTTGGATCAGGCCGGGCTCGAGCTCCTGGGCGATCGGCAAGAGGAGTTCCTCGAAGAATGGGCATCCGATTGGCGCGGGGCCGACATGAAACTATTGCTAAGCGGCACACCGTTCCACTGTGTAGCGACGCATCACGGCCAGCACGACAACTATCTTGTGGCTGATCTCGACTCGGGAGGGTGGCCGCAAACCGCCAGCCAGCGCGCAGTGGAAATCGCGCGGAAAGGCCTAGCCGCCCACATGAGCGGGGATCGGCATCTAGCCTCGCTTGTCCAGCACGGCATAGAGCAGCAGCGCGATGCAATCTGGAGTTTCTGCACACCGGCCATTACCACGGGCTATCAGCGGTGGTGGCGCCCGGAAGAAGTAGAGATACCTCGAGGCGTTGAGAACCGGCCCCCGCACGATCTGCCTCACACCGGGGAATACGTGGATGGGCTCGGCAACAAGGTTTTCGTGTACGCCGTGGCGAACCCAGAAGGGACCAGCCACGACAATCGCTACAAACGAGCGCAGGTGAGGGCTTCGGGATTTGGACTGGTGCGGCTTGATAAGACAGAGCGCGCCATTGACATTCACTGCTACAAATTCCTCACCGATGTGACCAACGAGTTCGAGGAACACGAGTATGCGGGCTGGCCCAAAACCATAAGCCAGCGCGACAATGACGGACGTCCCATTGCCGGTTATCTAGAGGAACTACATAACGAGGACGTCGAAAAGGCGGTGGTAAAGGTCCATGATGAGGAAACCGAAGAGCTGCTTTACGCTCTCCGCCTTCAAAACAACACGGTCAGCCCTTGGGTCTTCCGCGACGGCGGCGTCTACACCGTGGAGCTCGGTGACCCGGACACTGGAAACTGGAAGACGTTTACCGGCCTCACCATGGTGTCCGAAGCTTAATCGCAGGCGCACTGTAACGGCGTGAGGCAATTGCCTCACGCCGTGCGCGGTTGGGGCCCCCTTTGGTTTTTAGGGGGCCTCAAGCAGTTCGGGCGCCAACACGGGCAAGTCCGGGCCGCCATCGGGGCAGGGTTCCCACCGCACGGGGGACATGGACAGATAATACTCGTTGGACGGCGTGGGTTCTCCTTCGCCGTCATCCTCTGCGATGGCCCGGCCTTGGTAGAAGAGGTAGCCTTGGCCATCCTCGTCGCGGAAGAAGAAGGGATGGCCCACTTCGTAGCTATACCACGTTCCCGGTGGGCCGTAACTCTTGAAGGGTTCATCTACGAAGAGCCGGGTAAAGTCGATGCCTTCTTCGCTAATCGCCACGCCGATCTGTTGGCGTTCGTGGTTGTAGGCCCCGCCGTAAAACATGTACAGCTTGTCATCGTGCTTGGCGATGGCGGCCGCCTCGATGCAGCTTCTCTCCCACGGCAACTCCGGCTTCAGGATGGGTCCTTCCGTGCTGATTTGCGTCCAGGCGTCCGGTCCGAAATCCGTCTCCAGCGGCGCGCGTGACACCCCCTGCATCTGGATTTCGTGTTCCGGGTCGCGGGTCGCCCAATAGAGATACAGTTCATCGTCAAGCACAACGACGCTGGCGTCTATGGCGCGGCCGCTGTTCCATTGCTCGCCCTCGGAGTCGTAGGGATCCGGCCGAAAGACGGGGTTGTCGTTTCGCGTGAAGTTGACGCCGTCCTCTGACCACGCATGGCAGATGGCGTCGCGCGGGCCGTTGCCATAACTCTGGTAAAACAAGTGGACCGTGTCATCCAAGACGATGGCGTTGGGCGCCGCGTAGCCGTTGACTTCCGCGCCGTCGTTCCACACGATTTCGCCCGCTTTCTGCCAGTCCACGAGATTGTCGCTCGTGGCGATGCCGATGCCGAAACCGTTGGCCCGCTCGGCGTCTTCCCCGGGAGGCGCGATGGAGTAATAGAGAAAATAGGTGTCACCGAAATGGACCACGGTGGGATCCTTGGCGAAATCGTAGCCCAGATCATCATCCGTATAGAGCATGGCGGGATCATTGAAAGCGCTCGAAGTTTCGCTCAAAGCGGCGAGGGATTCAAAGAGTTGGGCGGGATCGTCGATGAGGATCCAGTCCGGTTCAAAGGCGAGGATGGCCTCGGCCTCTTCGCGTTCGCCGGTTGCGCCGTTGATCATGAGTTTCGCCCCGGTCTGCCGCACTTCGTCCGCGAGTTCGGGCGAATGTTCCAGCCACGACAGCCACAACCGCAGGACATCGACCTCCGCTTCGGCGAAGGCCTCGATCTCATTCGGCGAGGACATGAAGGCAAGCTGACGGCACTCGGGCAGGCGTTCGCGGAACCGCCGCGCTTGCTCGGCCGAGCGCACGCCAATGACCACGTCTTCCTGTCGGCCATGCTCCTCCACATCCGCCGCGACAGCGTCGGCGAAGGTGTCCCCGCTGTCCTTGAGATCGAGGAGCAGGGCGGTGTCGGAGTCTGCCCATTCAAGGGCTTCCGCCAAGGACGGAATCCGCTCACCGGCATACGCCTCATCGAACCAAGAGCCTGCGTCGAGTTCTTGAAGCTCTTCTAAGGTAAGCTCGGACGCTTGGCCTGTCGCATCGGTGGTGCGGTCAAGCG
>JAWOFY010000348.1:0-2868 GCA_046497285.1 Candidatus Hydrogenedentota bacterium | reverse complement strand
CTGCGGAACCGTGGGGCGAATTCACATCGCCCAAGAAATCCACTCCATGGGCTTTTCGCCCACCGTGCAAGGCGCCTTTGACAAGTTCATCGGCAAAGGGAAAAAAGCCTTTGTCACGAAACCCGCACCGGCCTGCGAGGAAGCCATTGACCTCATTCACGCCGCCGGCGGGCTCGCCTTTCTCGCCCATCCCTGTTTGGGACAAACCCCGAAGCTCCTCCCCCACCTTCTGAAGCTTCCCTTCGACGGCATCGAGGTTTACCATAGCCGTCACTCGCCCGGTCAGATCGAGGAGTATCGGCGACACGCCGAGGCGGAAGACCTCCTTATCACTGGTGGATCGGATTGCCACGGAGCCGCGAAAAACCAGCCTCCCGAGATGGGAAAAGTCCGTCTGCCCTACGCGCACATTGAGCGCATCAAAGAAGCGCTGTCCTAGAAGTTATAGGACAACATAAGCGAGATTCAGTTTTCGGTTTGCTTGCACGCTTTAGTAATGCGATAAAAAGACAATAGTGTGCCGCCCCTTGGTCATCACCACGGCGCTACAGAGGTTGACACCGTTCCGATGGGTACAGTATCATCGCCGCCGTAAGGGCGGGTATGGAACCCGCTTGACGCCGTGATACAACATATCATCCATCGCTTGCGCTAGGGTTGCCTGAGAGTGGCGCCCGGCGCAACGGATGTTCACGAGGTAGGCGGCGTATTTTCAAACCGAATCGCTTCAAGTCTAGGGGGAAGCAAACACAATGGCACAAAACGTGGAAAAGCTCTGCAAGGAAGCGTTGGACGCAGGCGGCGGCATTCTCCGCTTGGCTCCGACGTGGGTGCCCCGGTCGTTCTTACATCCCGGCCGGCGCATCAAACTCCATCCCGATGATCTCTATGCCTTCGGAGGCCACCGGGGCGGGATTGACGAACGGTGGTTCGCCTCCACCACCGAGGCGGCCAACGAAGGACGGGAAGAAGACGAAGGCCTGAGTTACGTAGTCTACAACGGCCAAAAGTTCTTGCTCCGGGACGCCGTCGCGGAACTTGGCGCGGCCCTCGTGGGGAAAGACATCTGGGACAAGTACAAGGGTTGGCCGGTCTACAGCAAGTTCTTCGATAATATGGGACCTATCCCCCATCATTTGCATCAAGACGACGAACAGGCCAAGGCCGTCGGCGAAAAGGGCAAGCCGGAATCCTACTATTTCCCGCCGCAGTTGAACTATGTCGGCAACAACTTCCCGTACACGTTCTTCGGACTCGAACCGGGCACGACCAAAGAAGATGTGCGGCGGTGTCTTGAGAACTGGAACAAGGGCGATAACGGCATGCTGGATCTTTCCAAGGCGTACCGGCTGACGCCAGGCACGGGTTGGCTCGTGGATCCGTGCATACTCCATGCGCCGGGCTCACTGGTGACCTTTGAACCTCAGTGGGGCTCGGACGTGTTCGCTATGTTCCAATCGCTCGTTGAAGGCCGCTACGTGCCATGGGACCTTCTGGTCAAGGACGTACCGCCCGACAAACACCAGGATTTGGATTACATCACGAACCTCGTTGATTGGGACAAGAACGTCGATCCCCATTTCAAGGACAACCATTTCCTTCCGCCTATCCCCGTGGCGGACACGGCAAGCGAAGGTTACCTGGATCGCTGGGTGGTGTACGGCCGCGTCGATGGGGAACAGCGCTTCACCGCCAAGGAACTCACGGTGGAGCCCGGGGCAAAATGCACCATCAAGGATGGCGGCGCCTACGGCCTCATCACCATGCAGGGCCGCGGCTCAATTGGAAAGCTGACGCTGGAAACGCCGGCGTTGATCCGCTTTGGTCAACTGACCGAGGATGAGGTGTTCGTGACGGCAGACGCCGCTCAGCAAGGCGTAACGTTCGAAAACCATTCCGATCGGGATCCGCTGGTTGTTCTGCGCTACTTCGGACCGGAAGTGCATCCCGACGCGCCAAAGGTAGGCGCTCACAAGAAGTAAAGTGTTCCAGTACGGGGCGGCTGGGTCGACTGGGGCCGGTTCAGGGGGAACCAGCGTTTGGGAAAACCCATTGAAGTCGCTCGTTCCATATAGCGGGCAACCCACGCCAGTGCGGGGGGAGCGCATAAAAGCCCGGATTAAAATGTGGCGCAATAGCAAAGCGGAAAAGGAGTTTGACGATGAGTAACAACTACCCAAAGCTGCACAATGCGGCATGGCCTGGTCTCGTGGGCAAGGGAACCGAGGACCAGCCCCCCATTAGCCTAGACGAAATGATCCAATTCACGGTCAACGCCGAAGTCAACGGGGTCAAATTTGACGGAATGGATCTGTTCCTGGCCGATCCGCACGTCAGCATCGACATCGATGACGATGGAATTAAGCGGCTCGCCGAAAAACTAGGCTCCAACGGCCTGAACGCCGGTTCCGGGGTGGCGCCGGTATGGGGTCCCGTTGGCGGCGGCCCCGCCATGGGCAGCGCCGATGAACGGAAGGCATTCGTTACGCAAGTGCGCAAGGCCTGCCGCATCACCAGCCGCCTGCGTGACTTGGGCGTCCGGCCGTACGGCGTGATTCGCATCGATACGGCTTCTGGCGTCGAAGATTGGGCGAAAGACCCCGAAACTAACACGCGGACCATCGCCGAGACGATCCGCGAAGCCTGCGACGTGGCCGCGGATCATGGCGAACGGCTCGCTGCCGAGGGCGAGGTCTGCTGGGGCGGCATCCATTCGTGGAAAGAGACGCTCAAGCTGCTGGAAATGGTGGACCGGCCCAAGACCCTCGGATTCCAAGCCGACATGGCGCATACGCTACTGTTCACCATCGGGGTGAACGCGCCGCAAGACGCCATTCTGCCTACCGATTTCGACTTCCGCGATCCGAA
>JAWOFY010000249.1:0-2892 GCA_046497285.1 Candidatus Hydrogenedentota bacterium | reverse complement strand
CTGGGACCTGGATCAGCAGGAAATCATCGATGATCCCGTGGCCAGCCGCTGGCTTGCCCGTCCCAAGCGCGATCCCTATTGCTGGATATAGGCCCCCCGCCGTAAACCGGGCATAACGAAGAGGAAACGGGACCGGCTGAGTCCCGGGAAAGGATAGTTATCATGACGAAATTGGGTGGATTAACCGCAATCTGGCCCGTTCTGGCGGTGCTTGGCCTAGGGCTGACCGTGGGCCTGTCCGCGGCGGCCGACGACTTGGACGAAGCGCTTGAAGCGCTGCCGGCATGGGAGACGGGAGACGACCCAGAACCCATGGAGCGGCTTGACGATCTTGTCCTCGAAGCCGCCGATGATCCCGAAGCGAGCGCCGAACTGGAAGCCGAGTTCATTCAAGTGCTTGAGGATGAAACCACGTGGGAAGCCAAGGCGGCGGCGTGCCGTCATCTCAAGCTTGTCGGCACGGAAAACGCCGCGCCCGCCCTCGCCGCCTTGTTGGACCATTCCATCGTTGGCCCCCGGGCGCGGGACACCCTCGAAGACATCGG
Source organism: Candidatus Hydrogenedentota bacterium (assembly GCA_046497285.1). Classification (GTDB taxonomy): domain Bacteria; phylum Hydrogenedentota; class Hydrogenedentia; order Hydrogenedentales; family SLHB01; genus SKRY01. The sequence continues at coordinate 2,347 of JAWOFY010000249.1, read as the reverse complement.
CGGGAGCGCGGCGGAAGAAGCGCTGCTTGCGGCGTTGGAGGACGCCTCCGGTAACCAGCTCATCGGATTACTCCACACCCTGGGCCGCCTGGGCGTGGCCGAAGCCGTGGAGCCCGCGGCCGACCATGCGGTCAACGCCGAGCCCGGGGAAGCGCGCCTCGCCGCCGTCAACGCTTTAAACCGCATCGACACGGAGGCCGCGCGCGATCACATCAGGGACCTGTACGAGAACGCTGATGAGGCCCCCCGCGCGACCGCGGCCAACGCCTATCTGGCGCTCGCCGGCCGCCTTCATGACGAGGGGCATGTTGAGAACGCCCGCGACATGTTTTGGAACGTATACGATTCCGGTGACTCCGCTTCGGCACGCGCGGCGGCGCTACGGGGCTATGCCGAGACCGCCGAAGAGGAAGCCCTCGATGAACTGCTCGAGAATCTGTGGGAAGGCGCGGAACGTCTTCACGCCGCCGCCCGCATGAGCCTGTTGGAAGTCGGCGGCGAGTCCTTTACGCTCGCCTTGGTGGAGCGGCTCGGGGATCTTGAGCCCGAGCAAAGGGCAATCCTCATCGAGATCCTGGGCAGCCGCGCCGATGCCGTGGCCGGTGAAGTGATCTTCGCGGAGAGCGATAGCGAACACGAAGGCGTGCGAGACGCGGCGTTGGCCGCCTTGGCGCAGGCGGGCCGCGCATCGGACGCGCCGGCGCTGGTGGAGCGGGCCGCGGCGGCCGAAGGCGAGGAGGCGGACCTCCTGCGCGAAGCGCTGCTGGAAATCCCGGACCCCGAGACCAACGCGGCGCTGATCGACGCCTACGCGGACGCGCCAAGCGACCAACAGGCGCTTATCATCGCCACGCTCGCCGGACGGCAAGCCAGCGAAGCGCTTGAGCCCGCCCTCGAATGGGTGGAAGACGAGGAGCCCGCCGTTCGCGCCGCGGCCGCCGAACTTCTTGGCGCGCTCGGCGATGACGCCGCCTTGGATGCCTTGGCCAACGCCGCCCGGGACGAAGAAGCCGAAGTGCGCGCCGCCGCGATGGACGCCCTCGGCCAATGGCCCTCGCCGGCGCCTTTGGAAACCCTGCGGGAGCTGATCCCCCAGCTTGAAGAAGAAGCGGAACGCGAAGCGGCGGTGGAAGGGGCGGTGAACCTGCTCGCGCTTCCTTCCGGCCGCAGCCCCACCGAAACGGCCGGGCGCTACGGGGAAGCGCTGGAGTGGACGGAAGATACCCAGCTCAAGGAGCGCATCCTCGATGAGCTGGCCGAACTCCGGAGCGAAACCGCCGCCGAAGTGGCCCGCGCGTACCTGGAACACGAGGAACTCGGGGAGAAGGCCGAGGACACGGTGGGCCAGATTGAGCAGGCGTTGGATGCCCCCGCGTCGGCCGACGCTTCGGCCAATTCCGGCGATGTCTCCAACGCGCTGGACGGTAATCCGGACACCCGCTGGACCAGCGGAAGCCCGCAAGACGGCGGCGAATGGTTCCTGCTCGACCTTGGCGAACCCCAAGCCATCCAGGCGATTGTGCTAAACACCTCGGGGTCGGGCAACGATTATCCGCGCGGCTACGAAGTCCACGCCGGCAACAACCGCGACGCGCTGGATGAGCACCTCGTTTTGGAAGGAGAGGGAGACGGCCCGATAACCCGGCTGGAATTGAACGGAACGGAAGCGCGGTTTGTCCGCATTACCCAGACGGGTTCCGCCGAGGGCAACTACTGGTCCATTCACACCCTTACGATCGAAAGGGCGGAATAACCCCAATACGCAACAATCCCAGACGAACGTATTAACAGCGAGCCCAGGGTGACCAACGCCCTGGGCTCGTGTGATCTATGGGCAGCCCACGCCACGCATTTGCCGATGGCGCGGCGCTGGGCGTAGAACAACACGGCACGCCTTTTTGTTGCACGAGCCGTGCCGTGTGCGCCATGCTAAAGGTAAGCGGAGTGATGGCGCCACAATATTCACCGGCCAAAAGGAGGATAACAGCATGCGAACAAGAATTGGTTTGACGCTCCTTGTGATAGCCCTATTTGCGCCTGGGGCGGTGGCGGATCCCCCCGATCCCCCCGAGGGTTATTTCGACGTTGATGAAGAACGATACCAACTGCCGCCCGACGAGGAGCTTATGCCAGTGCCTTCCTTGGCCCCGGAAGAGCGGGAAGACCTCTATGAGTATCTGGATATGCTGGACGACTACTACGGGTTGAAAATGAAAGACAATCTGCGCAAAGCATTCGAGCTTGAGAGCATCGCGGATTGGGTTGAACAGAGACGGCGGTGGACTACGGGTGCGGGGCCTATGGTAGTACCGCCGTCCGTCCAGGAGAAAATGGACGAGGTGCGGCA
>JAWOFY010000198.1:0-13047 GCA_046497285.1 Candidatus Hydrogenedentota bacterium | reverse complement strand
CCCCATAATCACATATAGGACATTGGGATGCCGCCGAATAATCTCGGGAAGGGCCTGTATAACTAACCCGTGTCCTTTTCGCGCTTCCAGGCGCGCAACCGTGAGAAGCACTCGCCGTCCTTCAAGTCCCTCGCGTTGCGCGAATGAGTCTATATCACCTGAATCCCTAAATCGGTCTGGATCTATTTTGGGGTTTATTACCCTTACACGATCCGCTTCAACGCCTTTCTCCAGCACGGTATTCTTTGTCCACTGACTATTTGCGATAACCCGATACGCATTTCGCAAGAGAAGATATGTAAGAACTGAGCGCAGTCGGCCTTGGTTCCGAATCAGCTCGGTCCCATGTGTTTGCACCACGTACGGCGTGTTCAAAGTCCACTTCGCCAGTAATCCGGTCAACCCTAGGGGATATGTAACACTATAATATACGACCAAAGGCTGTTTCGCCCGGACCAGACGCATAACTCGGATTGCCGCTCGCAACACAGATACTCCCGTGCGAAGCCAGGTGCGCTGGTCATAATTCATCCGTTCAATCTGAAACGGCTGTTCCGCGTCAAATGCCGTGGCTTCATGCTCGCTTTCCGAGTTGTAACCTTTGTAAAGGGAGGCGCTTACTCCGTAGGGAGCCAGCACATATACATCTTCCGGGGGCAGACTTGAGGTAAGATCATAGACGAGGCGCGCGATCCCTCCTGCCATCGGCGGAAAATTATGTGCAACAATAAGAACTTGTGTCATTTCTTCTGCCTAGCTGATCCTCGCCACATTTTAAGCTTGGTCGCGTTGCTGCATAGGAAATGGGAACTAGTGTTCCAAACACCCCCAATTATCAGCATACTATGCCCGGCGCCCTGCCTATGCCGCAACATCCCCGTGTCCCTTACGTCACGCCTCTTCCTCAGACGCAATCTCAACGAGAGGGAGCTGCGACACCATTTTCCACTGTTCATCTTGTGAGAAACCGCGGTGTAGACGCCCGTAGTGTGGGTAAAAGGCTTCACCCGCCGTTAGTTCATTCAATGGCTCTCGAATCAGTTCACGCTTAACAAAAAACGCATTGACGCCGTTCGATTCGCAGCCGGCCAGCCCATAGCCTTTCTTTCGACCCAGCAGCTCCAGCGCTGCCAATGAAGCCCCGTGATAGAATCCACTGGGATGCGCCGTCATTCTATCAAAATGCGCCTGATATGGGATGGTCACGGCTTGGTGGCGTCCGAAGGAGGCATTGTATTCGATCACTACGACGCGGGAATCAATGGCCTCCAGGGCTTCCCATACCCAGTAGTCGTTTCCATCGATGTCTATCACAAGCAAGTCGATCTCGCCGCTCACTCCTGCCCCGCTAAGCAGGCTATTGATGTTATCCCGTGTAACAAAGGCTTGCTTGATGCTTACGCGGTCAGCATGGCCCTGCAGTCGCGCGCTGTAATACCGGCGAGCAGCCTGGACATTATCCCCATCGCAATCCATCAGAACTCCCCGCCATCCACAATGAAGCGATAACAGGGCGCTGACGCACTCTGTGCCGTCTTCTATTCCGAACTCAACAAAACGATAATCATGTATGCCTATAGTTGACAAGATCCAACCCAGTACGCCGTCTTCCCCATTTTGTGAATAGACCTTAAACTCATAAGGAGCCAACGGCTCTTCTTCGGGATTAACTATTAGCGAAGGATAGTGCCGTAGCATGCTGAACGCGGCATTTGTTTGCGCCATACCTCGTAAACTGTATAGTTCAGCATCAATGCCAGACACCGCCGCTTGCTTGCGCGTAATTCTGCGTACGGCCCTTTTCACTCGCTCTTTAAGCCATCGTTTCACGATATGGTATTCCTTCCCCAAATCTGCTCTAGCCGTTCCTAGCTCCCTTGATACATCGCATCATGAAATCATGAATTTAGCGCTATATTGGACTACGGAGCCTCATATATCTAGAAGCTTTTCGCAATACACTTAGTTCGGTTAAACCAACCGCTGGCGCCGCTACAAATAAACCGATTAAGAGAACAAGACGAACGGTAGCGTGTTGAAGGCTCGCCTGATCCGCGAAAGAGAAAGCACCCACCGTACACAATCCCAAAACACACGCAAAAAGCCCTATCGGCTTCAGGGAATACGGAACAAAATAGACTCGTTGCGCCACGATATAACCACACGTTACTAGCAGACAAAAGCTCCCAAATGTCGAAAGCGCTGCCCCATCCGCGCCGTAACGGGGAATTAGCACAAATGAGAGGAGTAGTTTCGCTAGCACCGCGCCAACAGCGAGCACCATGACGTAGTACGTTCTGTGCGTTATCGTAATCCCGATAAGTAACACGAGCGTGAGTTGATATAGCGCATATGAAAAGATCACCCACGGAACAATATGAATAGAAGGCGTATAGAACTCGCTTCCTCCGAAAACCGCCACGAGTTCAGGCGCCGCCAATGCCAATGTGGCCCCCAGCAGGGTGGCGGCGGCAAAGACGTAGCGTCCGCCTTTGGCGAGTTGTTCCTTGGCGTCATCTTCTTTCGCAATGCTATAGGCGGAGGCCGGCCAGGCAGTCTGAAAGGCGCGGGTAAAGAGGGTCATAATCATTCCGATCTTCGCCCCCAGGCTGTAGACGGCCAATTCGTCCATCGTGCTCCAGGCCCGCAAAAAATATCGGTCGGATAGCGTAATAATGGATATCGTGAGCGTCCAGGGGATCAATGGTAATCCAAAGGCAAGCATGCTCCTTAAATGCCTAACGCTCATGCCCAACCCGATATCTCGGCGGGTCAACCACAAACCCGCCGCTCCCATGCTTATAATGCCGATTATATCACCCCATAGCACCCCCGGCAAGCCGAAATCGAACACTAAAATAAGTAGTAGAATCGATGCAGGTCCCATAATTGCCCGGACAAGATTAAGCGCGCTAAATGCTATACTTTTTTCCTGTGCCCGTAACAGAGACAAGAATTGGTTCGTAACCGCCGTAAGCGCAACCGTTACAGCAACAAGCTCTACTAGATGACTGAGCTCCGCGTTTCCAAATATCGCGGCAGCCAGCGAAGGGGCGAACGCAAGGGCCAGCCCGCAGAATATAAGGCTCGCACTAAGAACAAACGTAAACGCTGTTACGATCGCCTTACGCCGATCGCCACCATAGTCATGAAAGTGATAGTAGCGCACCAGCGCACTGGCCATGCCTAGCTCAAACAGGGGGATAAGAAAGATAATGGTGGTTGTAGCTAGGTCCCATGTGGCGAACACGCTGGGTTCGAACGTCCGCGTATAAAGAGGCACAAGCAGAAAGGCCACCCCCCGGTTGGCCATGAGTCCCAGCATATAGATGACGGTGTGCTTGGCGGTGCGCTCGAGACTGGTCATGGCTGCGCAGCGGTGGGAGACGTTGGGCTCTGGGCGGTATCGGAGGAATAACGCGTCAGGAACAGAATAAAGCCCATTAGAAGATACAAGGTCACGGCGGCCCCCGTCTGGAGGGGTTGCAGGCCAATGACGGCCATGATGCATACGTACCCCGCCATCAACCCCGCCGCCAGCCCTTGCAACGCTGGACTGAGTTGGCGGCTTTGCCGAAGAACATGGAGCACGAAAAGTCCGTGGAAGAGCAAGAACAGGATTATGCCAATCAAGCCAGACTGATACAGAATGTCAAAGTAGACGCTGTGGGCCGTGGATTGGTTCCACTGTAATTGGCCGCTGCTCGTCATTTGAAAGAATTCGAGTTGATTTCCAATACCCATTCCCAATATGGGGTCCCCGGCAAACAGCTCCAAGCTCCTTCCCCACGCGTAATAGCGTTGATCCTCTTGAAAGCCGCGCTCAAACGTGCGTTCCTGAATCGTGCGCAACGTGTCCCGGGCTTCTTCCGGAAACGCCCAAAAGGCGATGCCTGTCCCCACAAGCCCTAGGACCGCCAGCAGCAAAGGCGCGATAAAAAAGCCGCGGATTCGCTCTCCCCGGGCATAGCTAAGGAAGAACAGAGCCGCGATAGGAGCGCCAAGGATATACAGCAGCCCCAGGCGCCATCCACTGATGAGCAAGAACACCAGCGCCAAACACCCAATCGTCATCGCCCCCAAAGCGCGAGTCCACGACCGGCTGACGCGGAATTGCGCCGTGGATAGGCCAAGAACCAGCCCCAGCGTGGCGATCTCGAATTGGGAAAGCAAGCGCAACTGAATAGGGCCTACTACTATTTGGCCATAGTAATCCTCATGCCAGGTCTGTCCCGTGGCCAAGCGATACAACCCTGTCAACACCACAAGCGCGCCCCCGGTCAAGATGGCCGCCCGGATCCCGCTGACATGCCCCTTGGCAAGGGGCAACATAAGCGGGATAAGCATCGCCAGCGGATAAAAGTACAGCCGCCGGTAATCTCCGAGTATGTTTCTCGGCGCGTGGCCTTCCAAGAATCCGAGCGCGAGCGAAACCATGCCATAAGCCGCCAGGGTTAGCAAAAGGGTAATCAAGACCGGCTCGAATCCCGGCCGCCGCTCGCCAAAGTTCAAGAAACGGTTGTGTTCGGGATAGTGAAACCAATAGTAGGCGGCTATGGCGAGGAAATACAGGGCGAAGTCGGCCCCGTACATACGAATACCCATCACATGCACAGGCCATTCGCTCATGGCCACACACAATCCCAACAGGGCGGCCAGAAAGACAAGCGACAGCCCCGCGGACAAGGGCGCCAGCAGAGCAGCGGCGCTCACGCCAACCAGCACGACGGCCGCTGTTAGCAAGCCGCCTTCCCCGAGGAAAAGGGGCAACAACACGGCCGCTGCAATCACGAGGCCCAGCGCCAAGGGGGCCGGTGAAGGATGGGATGAGGCGGCGGGATCACCCGTTGTGGTTGGTGGTTGCATGGAAGCCGTTGCTTAGTCCGTGAGGACCAGGTCGTGGATTTCCAGAATGACAGGGCTTTTTGAGCGCAAACGGATGGAATCGGCGGCATTCACTTCAGACTCCAAGCCCAATATGGTCACATATTTGTGCCGCATGAACGGGGTGCCCCGGGTGCTAAGGTAATCGGCTTCATCCGATTCAATAATGGGAATCTTTTGGTGGTTCTCGGCGTCAGGGTTGAAGTCGTAATCCGCGCGGGCCGTATGTACGCCAGCGCGTAATGTCTCGACATGGAGGGTCTCGCCGTCCCGTAAAAACTCCAACTCGGCCACGGCCTCCCCTTGGGGTTCCGTACCGTATCCAAAGGACGATATCACCCCCAGCCCGCCGTGCGCCTCAAGGGGCTCTCCCAAGGGCAACACCACTTCGGCGCCATGCCCCAATCGCACGCTAGTATCCAGACTGACATAATTCTGCGGAAAGAAACGGGCGTACTCGCTCGTCGAAACCGTCCGCTCCCTCGGAACGGGCTCAATGTAGACGGGCGCATAGTCCAGCGGTTCGCGGCGCGTTATGTCCGGCCCGCGCAGGGGTCGGTAAAAGACCAGGTATCCCAACCCGCTGTAATGGCCAAGTAACGGTCCCAAATCCAACCGGCGTTGACGCCAAAACGAAGAACCTGGCGGTAGCGGGCCTTCTACACTGGCGTTGGGCATAACTTCGGCTTCCAGCGAACGCACGTAACGGTTCTTGTGAGACAGAAATCGCGCTTCGATCGCTGGGTTTGTGGGATTCGACGTGTTGGTCTCCCAGTGAATCTCAACCAATAGCGGATTGTCCGTTCCAATTACAGCTGGCGAGCCCTCCAATCGCTCGCCCCCTTGCAGCAACGCCAAACCAAGGAACACGTTCCGGAAATCTTGGCTTTCCGGCTCCTCCAACACATGGTTAAGCGCATAGCCTTCTGTGTCGTCTTCTCGCGGCGGTTCGGCAGACCACGCGCTTGAGATTGACAAAAGCAGACCCGCGATAATCCCCCATGAAAAGCCCAGACGCCGCTTGGTTTCAAACATCGCCATGAAATACAGTCAACGCTTCTTTCTCGTTTTGAAAACCCGGTCATACCCCACCGCAACGCTCCCTGGGGAGGCAGAGCGAACACATATCTTTGCACTCCCTTCCCAATGGACGCGCCGCGTTCGACGCTACTGCCGGTCCTTTTTCACCAACTCGTCCAGACGGGGCTTGACCACATCGTTACCCACAACAAACGCGCCGGCCAGCAAAAAGGCCAGCACCGCCGCCAGCATCACCCGGCCCCGGCGGCCCAGTGCTCCGGTAGCCAGCTCGGGGTAGACGCGCTCCGTCAACCGGTTGAGGCCAAGCGCTCCGATGTCGGCGTCTGTCCGGCCATGGATAATGTCACTCGCCGCCTTCACCATCTCGCGGCTAAGCCCAATCTGCTCATAAACTTGCTTAGCGAGTTCTTCTTCCGTCTCCAGGCGCGTTATCGTCCGATCGTGGCGAGCCAATACCCCCGTGAGTTCGTTTTGCTCCTCACGCAGATTATTCCGTTCGCGCTCCAGGGCGCTAAGCTGGGCGCGCAAATCCGAGATACGGTTCAGGGTTTTCTTTTCTTCGAGCTTCTGTTCCCAATAGGCGCTGTTCAACTCCTGCCGCATCATGCCCCGCTCTTCAATGGGGTTGCCCGCCAGCGGGCGCTCTTCCTGGAGTTCGTTTGCAATGAAATAGGCCGTTTCCGAGGGAGAACGGAACAGCGTCACAAAGCGCGTCTCGTCCTCCAGACTAGCCTGAATCGCATTCAGGCTTTCCTCGGCCCCTTCAAATTCAGCCAAAGCCTCCGTATAATCCCGTTTTAAATCACTGCCAAGCTCAGCCAGCCGCGTCAGTTCTCCCCGGAGCACTTCCACATCGTACTCGGAGCGCGCTTCTTCCAACTCCTCCCACACGGCCTGCAAGTCCTCGCGTTGGGCACGCGTCTGCTGCTCCAGCGAGCTGTCAGCCCCTACAAGCAACAACCGATTGGCCAAGCTGGACACCTCGACAGCCACTTCGCCCCACGTCTCGACAATCGCCTTGACCTCTTCCTCGGTTGACGCCTCAGCCGACAAGGTAATAAGCGGGGAGTACGTGATGGGGCGCGTGGTCTGGTCCACTTCGTCGACCTCCGTGTGCAGCCCTTGGGAAAAGGAATCCAAATCCGGGGGCCGTCCCTCAAACGCCCCGTCCTCGATAAGCTGTTCCAACACCTGCCCCAAAACGGCCGGAGAGCCGACTAGATTTCCATACACTCGCGGACTAAAGGCCTCGGGAACGTAGTCGGCCAATACGTTCGGCTGTTCCTCATCAAACGCCGAACCCAACTCCAAATCCGTAACCATGACCACGGTTTCCGCTCTGTAACCGGGCGGAAACGCCAGCTCCTTGACCACTGCCACCAGCCCAACAGCCACCGTGACTGCGACGATAAACTTCCAGCGCCTCAAAAGAGCCGCCAGGATTGCTTGGTAATCAATATTCATACACTAGTTACCTTAATGCGAGTAACGCCAATGCAAGTAACGCCCAACATCAAGACATACTATAGCCCGCTGTTCGGCTCTCCTGTCAAACGCCAACATCCACCCCAATCGCCGAGTAAGTCGGCTTAATCTATCTTGCTGTCCCTATTGTCAGCCGCAGAAAAAGAACGTTATCCTCACCCAATGGGTGAGGACGTACCGCCGGCGTCTCGCCGGCATTTATGAGCCGCCTGGAAGGCGGCAATATGGTTCTTGCGAATTCTGACCCAGCGATTGGCGGCCCAGAATCCCCGTCAGCCGTCTCAAGAATTTTGGGCAAACGCGTTTTGTCGTTCCGTGTCTCTTGTTGGATTCCTTCGTCATTGGGCGGAGCCAAAAGCTAAAATGGAGAAGCGTTTATGAGACGGACGATCTCTTCTTCGAGTTTACTCATACTTAACGGTTTATACATTAAGCTCGCCTCTAGTGAGGTTATTCCTTCAACCGCTGTGTCGGAGTAGCCGGTGAGAATCACGATGGGTATTGAGGGTTGGCGCTGCCGTATGGCCATCGCAGCTTCCCGTCCGTCCATCTTAGGCATCGCATAGTCCATCGTAACGGCGTCGTAAACGCTCTGCCGGCATTTTTCAACAGCGCTTTCTCCGTCTATGGCGAAATCGACACTAAAGCCATTTGTTTCAAACCATCGACAAATCGCTTTACGAACGTTTTCGTCATCATCCACAACAAGTATTCTCGGTTTGCTTTTCATGAACACAGCCTTTTCTTGGATTACCCCGAGCCCGCGAAGGCTTTAGGAGTTCGGAATCCTCACCCCGTGCTAAGTTGCCCTACACTACACGCTCCACTTTCGGAAAGCAATACAGCCTCCCCACCATCCGCCCGTGTTTCTACTTCCTTATCCTTCGAGACCACGTTAGAGTTCCTCTCTTCCTCAGCGGCCAGTCTGCAAACAGCCTGCAATTACTGATATCTGACGGCGATCGCCGCCAAGGCCCCGTGTCTTCCAACGAAGGTAAAACCGCCCAGCGTGCGACACAATCCCCCATTTATAAATACGAGCAGCCCTTAATCAAAAAGCATCAGTTGGCCGTCCGCCGCCCGGCGCCGAAACGAAGCCGTGGACAGCGCCGGGCCTTCGAGCACTAAACCCGCGCGGCGGCATCCCAAATGGAAAAGCGCGCTAATCTCCTCTGCGTAAGGGCCTTCCCCGCACATACGCGCCCCAAACTCGCAGTTGTCCAAGGCGCCGCCACGCATCGACCGGATGCGATTTAGAACCTTCTCCGCCCGGTCCGGGAAGTGCTGATGCAGCCACGTCTCGAACAACTCCTTCACTCCGTGCGGGAGCCGCAAAACCACGTAGCCGGCGAACTGCGCGCCCGCGTCCCTCGCGGCCTGGAGAATGTTAAGCATGAACTCGTCTGTCAAGGCGGGAATGACAGGCGCGACGAGCACGCCCACGGGCACCCCGGCTTCCCGCAAGCGTGCGATGGTCTCCAACCGCTGGGCGGGCAAGGAAGTCCGGGGCTCCAGGGCGCGGCACAGCCCCGGATCAAGCGAGGTCACGCTGATGTAGACCGACGCCGCGTTGAAGCCGGCCAGCTCCGATAAGAGGTCGATGTCCCGCGTGATCAGGCGGTTTTTCGTGACGATCCCCACCGGATTGCGGAAGTCCAGAAGCACTTCGAGGCATTGCCGGGTCAATTCCAGCCGGCGCTCAATGGGCTGGTACGCATCCGTCACCCCCGCAATCGCCACCTCCTTGGGCGTCCAGCGCGGAGACGCCAGTTCCTTACGCAGCAACGCCGGGGCGTCTTCCTTCACCATGATCCGCGTCTCGAAATCCAGCCCAGACGAGAACCCGAGGTACTCATGGGTGGGCCGGGCGTAGCAATAGATGCAGCCATGCTCACAGCCGCGGTAAGGATTGAGGCTCGCCTCGAACGGCACGTCGGGACTCTTGTTGTACGAGATGACGGACTTGCTTCGATCCGTGAGGTACTGTGTGTCCGGTTTCGGGGCGCTTTCTGGATCTCCCTCCGCATCGGGCGTGTAGGCGATGGACTCGAACCGGTTCGGCGGGTTACACGCGGCGCCGCGCCCTTTAATCGGCGGCGGACCGAACGCGCCGGTCCCGTCAAGTTCCGGTTCCTTGTTGTCCTTCATCTCGCCTTCTCTTCCAGCTTGGCTAACAGCACTTGCGCATCCAGAGGGGCCGCGCCGCCCTCGTCGTTGTTGAAGAAACAGTAGACTTCCCGCCCTTGCACGCGCCACGCATGCAACCGGGCCGCCCAGTCTTCAAGCGCCGGCTCGCTGTACCGGCCCGTGTAATCGCCATGGGGACCGTGAAGCCGAGCGTAGACCAACGCGCTTTGGGCTGGTTGCGTGTCCAGTTCAGCAGGCTCGGCCGCGCACGCCGCCGCGCCTCGTTTGTCGAGGATTTCATGGACCGCGTCATCCCGCCATTCCGGGCTCCGAAATTCGAAGGCGTAGCGATGCCCCGGTGGGAGGGCTTCCATAAAAGCCTCAAGCCGTTCCAGGTCAACCCTAAGATTTGGGGGGAGCTGAAAAAGAACCGGGCCCAGCTTTTCCCCCAGCACCTCCACGCCGCCGAAAAACTTCGTCAGTCCCTGCTCCGGGTCTTTCAACTTCTTCATGTGGGTGATGTACCGGCTGGCTTTCACAGCGAATCGAAAGTCCGCCGGTACGCAATCCCGCCACTGTTCCAACGTCTCCGGTTTGGGATGCTGGTAAAAGGTGTTATTGACCTCGGCAGCGCGGAAGTACCGGACGTAATGTCCGAGAAACTCCCGGGAAGGCATCTTTTCCGGATAGAAGGGGCCCTTCCAATGGGTGTAATGCCAGCCTGACGCCCCTACATACAACGCTGGAAGTTTCTGTGGCGCCATAATCTACCTCTCACCCCGCTCTAGTCAATGCGCTCAAGGGTCAGCGTCATCCCCTCGGCAATCGAGTCAAGTTGACGGGCATCGCCATCCACTTCGCCGATGACGTTGCACGCCGTAACCAAGCGGCACTCGTTCCCTTCCGAAATGGGCGTCGGACCGTACGGCAAGGCCACCGCTTGCCCTTGCACCCAATAGCAAATCGTGCCCGGCTCCACCACTTGCTTCGGCTCGCTGTCCAGTGAGACATCTAAAGGGACTTCAACGAAAGCCTCTTCTCCCCACCTATTCGCCACCCCTTTGCAAGGAAGGGCCTCAGCCAGTTTCCGCCCCGTTTCGGAATTGTTCAGCGTTCCCGTGACTTCTCCCGTATCCCAACGAATGCGAATCCGCGTCATACGCTCTTCATCCTCCTTACACGGTCAGCCGTCTTCATAGTTCGCGATGTACTCGTCGCAACGCTCCCGCATGTCTTCCAAGACGTCGGCGTAGCCGGGATCATCCGCGAAGTTCTCGAGCTGATCGGGATCCTCCTGGAGATCGTGAAGGAACTCGTAGTCGTGCTCGAAATAGCGCGCGTAGACATAGCGCTCGTCTCGCACGCCTTCCCATTTTGGTATCTGATCGTGATCGAAGAGATGTTCGCAGAAGAAATCGGTCCGCCAATCCTCGGGCTCTTCCCCGGCCATCCAAGGAAGGAGACTGCGCCCCTGATAAATCCCGGGCTTCTCGATGCCCGCCAGTTCGAGCATGGTGGGCGCGAGATCGGTGTTGAGCGCCATGCCTTCGGGAACCGTCCCACGCGCCTCCTCCGGCATGCGGGGGTCGTAGATGACCAAGGGGACCCGCAACGACTCCTCGTAGTGAGACCATTTCCCCGCAAAGCCCCGCTCGCCCAGATAGTACCCATTATCACCGGTGAAGATGACAACGGTGTTATCCGCCAAGCCCTGCTCTTCCAGCGTGTCCAGCACCCGCCCCATCGCATAGTCGATGCCCGTAATCATCCGGAAGTAGGCCCGCATGTTCGTCTGATACTTTTCGGGGGTGTCCCAGCGCCACTGATACCGAACACGGTTGAGCGATTCCTTAAGAAAATCCGGCTGACTCTCGAAAATCTCGGGATCATTCAACCGCGGTTCCGGCATTTCCATGGTGTGGTAGTACTTGTGCGCTGACTTCGGCCAAGGGAAATGCCCTACGCCCGGCCGCCGATCGCCATCCTCGGCATGAGGGGCATTGAAGCTGACCGACAAGCAGAAAGGCTGGTCCTCCGGGTTGTCCCGGAGAAAATCGATGGCGTGATTCGCGCACACATCGGTCTCGTGCAAGAAGGTCCCATCGGGCTGCTCATGCCAATAGGGATGGCGGTTTACCGGCTCGAAAAAATCGAACATCCGCTGCCGGCCATCGCCTTCCACACCGACGCCGAATTTCCCCGTCAACCCCGTCCGGTACCCGTGTTCCCGGAGTTGAACCGGATAACTCGTATCCGTGTGCGATTCGCTGATGGGCGGCTTGCCAAAGGTATAGCCGTGTGTACGCTCCGTAAGCCCCGTCAAGACCGAGGCGCGGCCCGCGGCGCAAATGGCCGTGGTCACAAAGGGATGCCGGAAGCGAACGCCCGCCTCGGCCAAGCCGTCGATGACAGGCGTCTGAACGATGGGGTGACCCGCGCACCCCAAAATGTCGTCGCGGTGGTCATCGGTCAAAAAGACCAGAATGTTGGGCGGGCGTTCCGGATTCCGGATGTCCGCCGCGCCTCGCGCCAACGGAAACGCCCCACCCAGCGCACCCGCCACCGACGCCGCGCCTGCCGTCTTCAAGAAACTCCGCCGGGAAACTCCGCTCATGGCATCTATCCTCCTTTGTCTTTTACCGTAGAAGCCGTTCCCACCCCTTTTTGAGAGCCACCCCAGCCCTCCCGGTGCGCACGACGCCCTATGATCTCATAACTTGCGTAGCTTACGCCACAACGTGTTCCGGCCAATGCCTAGGATCCGGGCGGCTTCGGTGCGGTTATGCCGGCAGTGGCGCAACACCATCTCGATGTGGCGCCGCTCAACTTCGGAAAGAGACAGCAATTCAGGTTCTTCCTTGGTAACGCGCCCTCCAATGGCGCGCCGCACCATGATATCGGTCTCGCCCGGTTGAAGCGGCCAAAAGATGTAGCCGTAGACGCCTTGCCGCATGGCGCGCACCGCTTCCGGGATGTCACCGGCAGCAGCGACAACCAAGGCTGGTCCGTCTTGAGCCGCTTTAATGGCGGCCTCTGCCGAGCCCGCAATCACGAGGTCCGCATCCGCGTTGGTAATTTCATGGCCGCCACTGCGCAGAATCGTCTCCAGCGTTACTCTCAGCGCCGGATCCTCTATGTGAAGTCTTACGCGCCCCATGCGCTTAGCCTACACGTTTGCGGACCTCTCTTTCCATTCATGAAAGCTCCTTCGCCATTTGCGGCTCACTTGGGCGTTGCGCCGTTCCCTTCTCCCCTGCTACCATTAGCCAGAATAAGTCCAATCGCCGGATGCGGCGGTATGCGGGACGTTTACATCCCCCGGCCCTACGGGCCACCCCCTTCCAAGGGGGAATTGGTTCGCTCACCTGGGGGTAAACTGTGGCCCACCCGGTGTAGCCGGTTTGGAAGGGTAATTCCCCCTTCGAAGGGGGATCAAGGGGGATGTTGTTCCCTGGAGCAGCGCACGTGCCCGGCGATTGAGGTTCACGCAGAACGCAAACCCGTTCGTGA
>JAWOFY010000171.1:0-11703 GCA_046497285.1 Candidatus Hydrogenedentota bacterium | reverse complement strand
CGTCCTGCCGCTGGACGTCGCGGAAGTACTCGGCCATGGTGAGCGCCGCGTGGCCCACGCGGAACCGCGCTCCCGCCGGCTCGTTCATCTGGCTGAAGACGAGGACGGTGTCATCATGACGTACAGCCGGGGCGACACGCTGCCTGAGAACGTCTTGAAAACCATCGACGAATGGCGGGGCGGGGTAAAACGGGTGCGGGTGCGCACCCTGCAGGTGGTGGAGTCCGAGGATCCCCTCGTAATTGCGGAACTTCTGCATCGGCGCAAGCTGAGCAAGTATCTGCGCACGGTAGATCCGGACAAGATAGCGGCCTACTCCAAAATCACCAAGAAAGAATTGATGAGTCTCTTGAAGAAAGAAGGGTATGTGCTGGAGTAGAGTAGACGCGGCTTGTAGGCGGCTATCTCCAACAAGGTTGAAACGGGTACAGGAAAAGTCCGTGGCCAGTCGAGCCTTGCCTAGTTCAAGCTCAAAATCAGAGTCCCTCGCCGAAGCTAAGCGTACTCGGATGAACCGAATGGCGGTCATCCGCCCCGTCTCGCGCGGCTGAGTTTAGCGGCCCAGGAGGGGGCGCGAACAAGTTGCGCTCCCTCCTTACCGCGTGACGATTTTTGGCGGCCGCGTTTGAGCACGAACGGCCTACGGCCGCCCGATGCGAAAGTCCGTGAAACGCATCCAATGATCCGCGTCTTCTGGTCCGTGGTATGTCACAAGGGCGATGGAATTGTCCTCACCCATGGGGAGTTCGCCGTCCGCTACTTCCTGGAACTCCTCTTCGTCCTCCTCGCGATACATGGCTTTGTAGGAACCGTCGTCCTCCACAACGAGCCGCAGTTGAACGGTGGCTTTGTCCGTCTGCGCGAATCCGGGCACGATCACGGGGTCATCGTCCACCCGTTCGTGAACGATTTTGAAGTCCGGCTCGCCGTCGTGATACCAGGTCAAACCGGCTTGTTCGTACTGCTCGGTCGGGGGTTCAGTGAGCGTCACCGTCACCTCGAAGACGAGCGGTCCGTCGACATCCGGCACAGGCCGGAGCAAAGCGTTGCGGACGGTTTCCGCGTCGCCAGGCCGGGACCGGATCTCGAGCGCGCCATCGGCCAGCCGCCAATCGTCGGGATCTTCCCGCAGCCACGTCCAATCGTCATCCCATTCGTCTTCATCCGTGAAGTTCGCCTTAAAAAGCACATCCATCTCTGGCTCTGGAGCCGAGTCGCCTGCGGCCGCCGCCGCAAGGCACATCGCCATAGCAACTACATGCATTTCTGTTTCCCCTCTCTGTTGTCTGTCCGAGGATACCGCCTGTCATCCCAGGCTTGGGAGTAGCGGCCTCGCTTTATAATACCACTTGTTCTTCCTATACGCACGGGAGAGGATGGGGCTCTTCATGGTCTGTGTATGAAGTCCCTTAGTCGCTGCCGTTGTTGCCTGATCTGGCGGCGATATGCTATAGTCGCTGCTGTTAACATCAGTTGAGAATTGCAGTCCATCCATCACCGGCCCCATGCCGGGGCAGGGAGTAAGTAACCAGTGAAAAAAGAGATTCATCCCGAATACGTGGAGTGCACCGTCACGTGCGCCTGCGGCGCCACTTTTGAAACCCGTTCGACGCGTCCAAGTTATCACGTGGAAATCTGTTCGAATTGCCATCCCTTTTACACGGGCAAGCAGAAGTTCGTTGACAGCGAAGGCCGCGTGGAGCGGTTTAACCGGAAATACGGTAGGACCAACTAGGCCTGTATGGAACAGGCCATGCGCGATAAGCTCCGGGCGCAAGCCGAGGAGTATGAGCGGCTGTCTCAAATGATGTCCACTCAAGAAGTGGCCTCTGATCCGGGAGAGTACCGCCGGCACGCCCAGGCACAGGCCGGGCTGCAAGAGCTTGTCGAGACGTTCCGGCGTTACGAGGCCGAGGAAAAGCGGCTGGAGGACGCGAAGTCGATACTTGAGCAGGGCGGCGATCCCGAGCTGTGCGAGCTGGCCGAGCAAGAACGGGAGGAGCTTCAGCAGTCCCTGGAGGAACTGGAGCACCGGCTCAAGCTCTTGCTGATTCCCAAGGACCCCAACGACGACAAGAACACGATCGTCGAGATTCGCGCGGGAACGGGCGGTGAGGAGGCGGCCCTGTTCGCGGCGGATCTTTACAACATGTATATGCGCTACGCCGAACTCCAGAACTGGCGAATTGAGTTGTTGAGTTCTCACGCCACGGGGCTTGGGGGATACAAGGAGATTTCCTTTAAGGTGGCGGGAAAGGGCGCCTACAGTCAGCTCAAGTACGAAGCAGGCGTTCACCGCGTTCAGCGTGTTCCGGAAACCGAGACGCAAGGGCGCATTCACACCTCGGCGGTTACCGTGGCCGTGCTCCCGGAGGCTGAGGAGGTCGATGTGGGCATCGATCCCAATGATTTGCGGATCGACGTGTTTCGTTCGTCCGGGGCTGGGGGACAGCACGTCAACACGACGGATTCCGCGGTCCGGATCACTCACCTGCCAACGGGAGTGGCGGTTTCATGCCAGGACGAGAAATCCCAGCACAAGAACAAGGCCAAGGGTATGACCATCCTGCGGGCGCGATTGTTGGCCCGCAAACAAGCCGAGGAGGATGCGGCCCGGTCAGCGCATCGCAAGAACCAAGTGGGCAGCGGGGACCGGAGCGAGCGCATACGCACATACAACTTTCCTCAGAACCGGATAACCGATCATCGCATCAATATGACCTTGTACCAGCTCGACAAGTTCATGGAAGGGGAGATGCAGGAGATGATCGACGCGCTCGCCACCCATTACCAGACGGAGCAAATGACGGCCGAGGCGTGACCCCTACCCCTACGCTGGGCGAGCGTTTGCGCCGTGCCGAAACGCGCTTGGCGGCCGTAAGCGAAACCGCCAGGCTGGATGGTGAACTGCTCATGGCCGACGCCCTCAAGCTTTCCCGCGCCCAGCTCATGGCGCGCTTACGCAATCGGGAAGCGGTCCCCGCCTTTGACGCTCTTGTGGAGCGCCGGCTCAACCATGAGCCGATCGCCTACATTCTGGGGGAACACGAATTTTGGAGCCGATCGTTCGTTGTGCGCCCGCCGTTACTCGTTCCGCGCCCCGAAACGGAGCACCTCATCGAAGTCCTGCTTCAACGGCTTTCTCCGGGCGTTGCCCGCATTGCTGAGGTGGGAACCGGGACCGGCTGCGTCGCCGTGACGCTGGCGGCGGAATGCTCCGCATGGCGCTTGGCGGCGTGCGATATCCGGCGGGAGGCGGTATATACGGCTCAGCTCAATGCGCGGCGCCATGGCGTGGGAGAGCGTGTAACGCTCGTCCAGGGGGACGGCTTGCTTTGGAGCCGGGAGGGAACGGAGTTTGACGCGATTGTTTCCAACCCGCCGTACGTCGAGACT
Source organism: Candidatus Hydrogenedentota bacterium (assembly GCA_046497285.1). Lineage (GTDB taxonomy): Bacteria > Hydrogenedentota > Hydrogenedentia > Hydrogenedentales > SLHB01 > SKRY01. The sequence goes on along the minus strand of JAWOFY010000171.1, from coordinate 8,307 downwards.
GGGGCTTGGGACGCCTTACCGGAAACCATCCGCCGCCACGAGGATCCCGCCGCTCTTCTGGCGGGCGCGGACGGTCTGGCGTTTATTCGGCGGCTTATGGAGGAAGCGTTTGCCCGGCTTGTTCCCGGCGGCCTGTTTGCGTTCGAGCTTGGAATGGGGCAATATGAGGCTGCCAGCAATCTATTGACTCAAGCCGGGTTTGTTCACGTGGGGGCGGCGCCGGATCTCCGTGGAATCGATCGGATCGCCATCGCGTACAAACCCATGTGAAGATCAGGGGAGCCTCCATGGAGACATCATCCCATTCCAATCATACGGCGGTCCGCGAATTGCCCTTCGAAGAGCGGCCCCGGGAGCGCCTCAAACGGCTCGGCCCCGAAGCCTTGCAAGACGCCGAACTCATCGCCATCCTTTTCCGTACGGGGACGTCCAAAATGGGCGCGGTGGCGTTGGCTCAGCAGGTGGTGCGTCACTTCCAGAGTTTGCGCGCGATTGCCCGCGCCTCATTGACGGAGCTTCAGGAGGTGAACGGTCTCGGAACCGTGAAGGCTATCGAGATCAAGGCTGCCCTGGAACTGGGAAAACGGCTCGCGCAGTATACCGACATGAACCGGTTCAAGGTTAAAACGGCCGAGGATGTCAGCACGTTGCTCATGGCGCCGTTTAAGGACTGCGAGGTCGAAACCTTCAAGTCCGTGTTGTTGAATACCAAGAATGAGGTTATCCGGGCCGTGGATGTTTCCAGCGGCGGGCTGGACGCAACCATGGCTTTGCCGCGCGACGTGTTTCGTCAGGCCATCCGCGAAGGGGCGCACTCCGTGATTGTGGCCCATAACCATCCCAGCGGCGATCCGGAACCGAGCAAATCCGACATTGAGCTTACAAAACGGCTGGCGGACGCCGCCAAGGTGCTTGGAATCCGTTTCCTAGACCACGTGGTGTTTGGAGATGGCCGTTATGTGAGTTTGAAAGAGAGGAATCTGCTGTGAACACTGACTTTTGCGCGTGGCGCGCGGGAGCCCGCTATTATGTCCCGCTCCTCGTCATTGGGGGGCTGAGCTTGGTGCTGGGGTGGCCGGGGCCATTCGCCTGGCTGGGCGGAGTGGTGCTCGTGGCCGGCTTGGCTTCGTTAGGGTTCTTCCGCGATCCGCCGCGTCCTCTTACGGCGCAGATCAACGAGGCCGTCGCGCCCGCGGATGGGAAAGTGGTAGCGGTGGATGAGTTGGAGGACTCCGCGCACTTCCCCGGTCCCTGCAAGCGCGTCACGATCTTCCTGTCCATCCTTGATGTTCACGTAAACCGGGCCCCGCTGGCGGGAACGGTCCGTGAAGTCCGCTTCCATCCCGGGCTTTTCCTGAACGCCCTCGATGACCGCAGCTCGGAGGAGAACGAATCCAACACCGTGCTTCTGGATACCGCCCATGGTCCCGTTGGAGTGCGGCAGATCGCCGGCCTGATAGCCCGTACGATTGTGTGTGCCGCCGAGGAAGGCGATTCGTTGGCGCAGGGGCAACGCTTTGGCATGATCAAATTTGGTTCTCGTACGGAATTGTATTTGTCGCCCGAGGCCGAAATCGTGGTGGAGCCAGCCGCCAAGGTCAAGGCGGGCCGTACGATCATGGCTCGTTTCCCATGAGCGGCTTTCGAGTCCGGAAGAAACGCAACCGCCGGAGGCGCCGCTCCAAGCGCCGTCCCATCAACGTACTGGCGAGCGCTCTGACCACTGCCGGGCTCTGCGCGGGTATCGGGTCCATGTTCGCGGCGTTGAACGATGAGTTCGCCCGAGCCAGCTACCTCATCATCATCGCCATTGTGTTCGATATGTTGGATGGTCCCGTGGCCAAATTGACCAAAAGCGTGTCCGAATTTGGTAAGCAACTGGACAGTTTGTGCGACCTGGTTTCGTTTGGCGCTGCTCCGGCCGTGCTCGTTTATTCCGTATACGTGGAAGAAGCCGGCGCCCCCACCGCCCTTCTTGCCCGAGCAGGATCGGTCATGGCGATTGTTTTTCCCGTTTGCGGAGCGTTGCGGCTGGCGCGTTTCACGCTGTATCAAACGGAGAAACGCGATTACTTTGTGGGACTGCCCATTCCCGCCGCTGGCGGGACCCTGGCGTCCTACGTCCTCTTCGTCCATTATTTCGAGGTGCGGCCCCTGTTTTGGATAGCCGTCCTCGGGCCGATGTCCGTGGGATTGGCTTTTCTTATGGTGAGCACCGCGCTCTATCCAAAGGACCGTATCAAGACGGTGATTCTCGCCCCGCGCTATGGATTTCGGCTGCTGCTCGTGACCGCCGTGACCATTGCAGTGTTCATTAGCGTAAGCGACGAGTCGCCCGCCGTGATCCTTTTTCCCGTCTTGTTCGCTTATGTCTTGCTCGGTCTTTACGGTGTGGCCAAAGGGTATTTCGAGCGGCGGGGTTCGCGGCTGGCAGAGAACGGCGCCGAAAGCGCCTCAACTACGCCTCTGCACCACTCCCAAGACAGCCAGCCAGACCGCTCTGAAGCCGAGCCAACCAGTGAGCACTCGCCGCAATCCCAAGAAGACAGCGGCCCCGGCGAATAGGATGGCCCATCCAAAATGCCGGCCGTGAAGCGGGGGGCGAAACTGGCATGTGGGGTCGGCGGAAACGCTTGGAAAAAGCCCTCCATTGGCGCGAGTCCATGCCAAAGCTTGACAAGATTGCTGAACGCTGTCCATATCTCAAGGTAATGGATCCATCTAGCGGAGGCGTTGTCCGTTGTCCCTCCTTATGGCCGGCAGTAGCCGTTATGCTCCCATTGTCTCGTCTTGGGTGTTAAAATACCGTTGGAGATTCGGCCCGGGACTGGAGTGGGCCGGACGTAAGAGCAGGAATCCCCTTGCAACGGTGGCGATGAGAACTTGGCAAACAACACGGCTTGGCGTCCTGCTGATGGCGGCGCTCGCAACTTGGTGCGCCTGCGCGGAGGACACCCTGGCGCTGAAAAGTGGCGAGATCCTTTCCGGCGAACTCAAGGAATTGTCGGAAGGGGTTGTTGTGTTTCGCACTAAGTTGACCGGCCAGGTGTTTCTGCCGGCCGAAGAGGTCCGCGGAATCGACACGGCTGAGCCATGGGAGATTGTGGCCAACGCGGATGCTCCTTTGTACGGGCGGCTACGATACAGCGGGGGGCAAGTTTACGTTGATCCTTTGGAGGGCGGCGCGCCTCAGCCGGTGGACCTGGCGGGGGTTGAGTCGGCCCGTCTCTTGCCTGCTTCTCATGCTTTCTCCGGAGACGTGAAAGAGGCGGGCGCGCTCTCTTCGTGGGAGTTGAGCGCTGGCGCGGGATACTACGGCCGCTTGGGCGCCCGGGATTACGGCGATCCGTTTGTTACGGTGCTGCTGAAACGTGCTGAGGAACGTTGGGATTTTGCTTCCCGCTTCCGCCTAGGGTTGGGCGGTTCTTCGGATTGGCCCCAGTACTTTACCGCCCGCAATGAGCTACGGCTTCATCATGACGAACATTACTATGGGCTTACCGCCCTGGACCTTGAACGGGACACGGACATAGGGCTAAGCATCCGGAGTGACTTGAGCGCGGCTGCCGGGCGCGAGTTTTTTCTTGATTCGGCCCATGAGTTGCGGGGCGATACAGGCGTCATGGTTTCGGCGGAACGCTTCAACGCTTCGCGTCTTCCCCTATCGGTACGGCCTGAGCTTGGCGGCTTGCGTTCGGGCTGGGGCTTTGACGATTGGAAGTCAGCGGCGTATTACACGTACGGCGAACGGCGCCGTCAACAAACCGGCGTCTCATGGCGTTTTCGTCTGTTGTATAGAAGGGATATTCCATTTGATGGGCTGTTCACAAAAGACTTGGCAGTGTATCCAAGTTTGACCGATGTGGGAGAATTGCGCGCACGCTCCGAATCGATGCTCCAGTTTTCCCTTACCTCCCACTTAAGTGTGCGATTTGAGTTGTTGTTGGACTACGAGCGCGCCCCCGAGTTTTCTCGCGTGGATCCTTGGCGAACCACCGTGGGAGCAGGCGTGGTTTTTGACTTCTAGATAAGCTGAGGAGGAAACCATCTCCCCGACGAAGCGTGTACGACGGTAGTTCCGTGCGTTGACTGAGGCGTTCGCCTTTGGTATGATGAAACCGTTAGTGCATTTATAGCAGATTCCGTTGCTTAGCAATGGCAGTGAGCGGGCTGAGACTCGCATTGTTCGCAAACATAAAGGCTTGATTCCTGTGACACAAGAAACTTTGAATGAAGAGCCGGGGGCCGGAACGCAGCCATTAGGCGAAACCGAAGCGTCTGATGCAAATGGCCGGACACCGGTGATCGAGACGTATGGCTTGACCAAAACATATGAGACCAAGACCGAGGACGTGCATGCCCTTCGGGACCTCAATCTTACGGTTTACAAGGGAGAGATCTTCGGTTATCTTGGCCCTAACGGTTCGGGCAAGACGACCACCATCAAGCTCTTGCTCGGGCTCATCTTTCCCACCGACGGCAGCATCGCCATTATGGATAGTGAATCCATAGGATCCATTCAAGTCCGGCAGAATATCGGCTATCTTCCGGAGGGGGCGTACTACCCGGACTTCCTGAAGGGCGAAGAAGTCCTTCGGTTTTACGGCAAGCTTTACGGGCTGCACGGGAAGTCGCTGGAGCGCCGTATCGACGAAGTCCTTGAGATGGTGGGCATGACCGGGGCGCGCCGCCGTTTGGTAGGCGGTTACTCAAAAGGGATGCGCCACCGCATCGGCTTGGCCCAAGCCATGATCAGCGATCCACAAATACTCATTCTCGACGAACCGACCACGGGGCTGGATCCTATTGCCCGGAAGGAAATCCGGGATATCCTCGTCAAGCTGCGGGACGAAGGCAAGACGCTGCTTATTTCCAGCCACGAGCTTCTCGAAGTCGAGCTAATCTGCGATCGCGTGGGCATCCTTTACAATGGGAGGCTACAAACAATTGGCTCCCTGGATGAACTGTTGGTTCAGCGCGACATCACCCTCGAGGTGGAGGTCCCGTCCGAATCCGCCGTACAGGAACTGTCACGGTTTGGCATCGTCTCGGAAGATATGGTGGATGGCAAAGCCCTGCTTCGAGTGCCCAGCAACGTTTCGCTTTATGAAGCCATTGAGCAGTGCAAAAACGCCAACGTGAGCTTACTCAGTGTCCGGCCACGCCGCGAGACGCTCGAAGAACTCTTCGTGCGCGTGGTGGGCGCCGCCGAAGACAATAAGGAAACCAACCAGGTATGACGGACGATTCAGTCAAGAAACCACAGAGCGTGTCAGATAAGTTGCCGGGGGTCCTCTCGGTTTTTACTCTTGGATTAGGGGCCATCGCCGTGTATACCTGGCGGGAAGGCATGCGCAAGAAGACCTTGATAGGGTTTCTTGTGCTTAGCCTGCTGGTGATATTTGGGGCGTGGTTTCTCACAGCTTTCTTGCAGACGGGCGGCGCGCAAGTCGACACCGAGCTTGACACGAAACTGGTCAAGGACATCTGCGTCACCGCAATATCCATCTTTGGCGTGCTTATAACGATATTCATATCGGCTAGCGTGGTGCCAGGCGAAGTAGAGAACCGGATTATTTACACGGTTTTATCCAAGCCCGTGCGCCGATTTCAGTACCTATTGGGTAAATTCCTTGGGGTTCAACTGATCATTATCATTAACCTCGCGCTGATGGGCGGTTTGTTCTTTGTGAACCTTTACATTCAGGAAGGAATTCTGCCCACGCTGTTGCTGTGGACCATCTTCCTCACGTACTTCGAGTTCCTCGTCGTGTCTGCCTTCACCTTCGCCATTGGCTGCGCGGCGTCTTCCGCGGTGCTGCCCGTAATAGGCGGCTTGTTCATCTACATCACGGGTAATCTCACGGAATATCTCGGCGATGTGGCCCGGCGCGCGGGACAAACCGAGGCGTTCCTGGATGTGGCGATTGGCTGGTTGGCCACCGGCCTATACTACGTGTTGCCTAATCTTCAGAATTTCAGTCTCCGGAATCAGTTGCTTTACCTACAACCCAACGATCCTCCCGCTGACGCCATGATTCCGCAAATGGTCGCATACGGGTTGGTGTATGCCGCCGCCGGGTTCGTGATCGGGTACATCGTCTTTCGGCGAAAGGAGTTGTAGGGCCTATGCGACAGCTTCCAACCTATATTCTCCTAGCAGTGATGCTGGCCTTCCTCGCCGTGGCGGGGTGGCAGGGGCAGCAATTGGTCAAGCTGCGGGAAGCCGAAGGCTTTTACCGCTGGATGATAGCGGCGGCGAACCAAGTGGTCGTCTTTGACGGGCTTGAGCACGTCATGGAGGACCTGGAGAATCCCAACCGGCCCGAACCCGTCGATGAGGAGTTCTTTGCGCAGGTCGAGTCGGCCACCGAGGAGTTCTTGCCTGCCGATATCCCCATTCAAGAGGAAGACCTGGATGAGGAAGGAGAGCCGCGTTCCGCCCTCGTGCGGGCTGTGCGTCAAGGCGGCTATCAAGAAGAATTGTGGCGATTAGCCAACAGTTCCGAACTGGCCCATTTGCGCCGTGATTTCAATCAGTATGTAAACGAACGGCGTTTAGCCAGCATCGGCGAACAGTTCGACCTTGAGGAAATGTACGCCCAAGGCACCTTAGTCAATTTGGGCAATATGTTCCTGGGGTTCCGCAAAATGATGGCCAACCTCATCTGGCTCGAGGTGGATCGGTACTGGCACGAAGGCCAGTACCACCGCATGGTGCCCCTAATGCGAACGACGGTCGCCCTGGATCCGAGTTTCGTAGAGGCTTTTATCCTCGGGGCATGGCACTTGGCGTATAACATCACCGCGCCCATGCCGCCCACGCCCGATGCGTTAAAGGAATACAGCGAAGAGTATGACGACTGGATAGGCCAGCGGGAACGCTTCTACTATGAGGCAGTAGACTTTCTCAAAGACGGAATCCGCAAGAATCCCACCGATTTCCGCCTCTATTTCGACCTCGGGTTTGCTGTGTATCACGAGAAACTTGAGGATAACGAGAACGCCGTGCGTTATTTGCGCGAAGCCATTCGCTATCCCCACGAGACGTGGGCCCGCCGCACCTACTACCGCATGCTCGAAGAGAACGGGCAATACGAAGAGGCGCTGGAGGGGTGGAGGCAGTATCGCGAAGAGTTCCCCGATAACCAAGTGGCGCCCCTCTTTGTGGAGCGTAACCGCGGGCTCCTATACGAGCAACGGGCCGAGGAAGCCTACGCCGAAGCCGACGAGGCCGAGGCCGAGGGCCGCACGGAAGAAGCGGAGGAGCTACGGGCCTACGCCGACGAACAGTATGCGAACGCCCGGGAGACGTGGCAGCGGCTGATCGCCATGAGCGGCGGCTCCCATCCCTTCGCGGAAACGCGCTTGCAGCGCATGGACGCCCTCGAACTCGCCAATGAAGGCCGGTACTACGAGGCGGTGGCGCTTCTCGAGTATGCGCGCTGGGAGAGTTCGGAGTTCTTCGACGAGGCCTCGGAGCTCATCATCGAAATCAAGCAAGAGGGCGATTTGCCGCTGACGCTTTCCGAGATTCAGTACCTCGAACGCCAGCGGGAAGCCGAACAACGCCGTCAGATGCAGGAAGAGATGAACACCGACTAGCCCAAACGACCGCACGGCCGTGCCACGCAAACTTGCCGGGGGTGAAGCAGCCACACGTTGGCGCGCTTCACCCCCGGTTTTCGTTATGGATGCGCCGCGCCAGAGGCGCGTGCTTGGGCAACTATCTACTAAGCCGGCGGCCCCTGTACGCCGCCGAAAAACGCCGCCGCGTCGCGCGTGGCTTCCCTTCTGGGCCGGAATCCCTCCGGCCTCAGACAACGCCTGGGACTCCCCTCGCCATTGCCCGAGACCAAACCCCCGCCTTCCTGGCGGGCTATCACATCATCTCTCTCTGTCGATTTCTTCATGGTCCTTCGCTCCTCGCCCTCTACACCAATTCTTGGCGCGGAACTGTCTCAACTGCGTTGGCAGAAAGGGCATGTTGCGCAGGCGCTCCCGCCGAGGGCGCCGGAAAAGGACGCTCGACACTTTGACATGCGGTTTACTTCCGGCTACGCTGGGGTAGTCGAGGCCGAGGAGACCATCGGTAGTTTCAAAGAAAGATGGGACATCCCCACAACACCGGCATTCCAGAAAACTCCCGCTCGCAGAGGGGAACATGGTGCTAAGCGGGAAACATCGATTGTCCAATTCCCGCTAAACCAAGACGGTACATCGGTAACAACCTGACGGGAAAGGGCACAGACGATGAGAAGAAAACACAATATGCTGTTGATGTTCGCGCTTCTGGGCGCTGCAGTG